>CABQGZ010000022.1 GCA_902463835.1 uncultured Lachnospiraceae bacterium | reverse complement strand
AGTAAGAATAGGTTCTTTTTTTTCTCTGAGGAAGAAAAAATAAATGCAAAAAAATATAAATCAGACAATAAAATGTTCCGAATTAGAATAGCAGTTGTGCAGCTTGTTTCGGTATAATAGGGATAAACAGAAAAAAGAGGAGGAAATGCATATGCTAATGCAGAAAATGCAAAAAAGACTGGGCAGTCGTATTATGGCGGCAGTGCTCACATGCAGTATGGTCTGCTCTGCTGTTTCGCTGTGGCCGACGTCGGCGTCCAAGGTGAAGGCAGAGGGCGTACAGTATGAGAAGGACTATGAGGATGGGAATCCTGGTACCTGGGAAGGAGCGGACGCAGCGGTCATCGAGGATCCGGATCACCCAGGCAACCATGTGCTGGAGGTGAAGAATTTCGTCGCTGGAGCGTCCAGTAAATATCTGGCACGGGAGACAAGCGCACCGGCCATTGCGGATGGAACCCTTTCTATGAAAGTCAAGGCAATCAGTCAGAGTGCAACCTATTACCGGATGGGATTTATCTACCGGGCGGAGGATGCCAACGTGGAAGCAAATGCGCTGGTGGAGTCCGGCGGCTGGTTCATATGCAATGAAGGATCCTATAATACGGGATATCCCAAGTATACCGCACTGGAAGAGCACGGTGGGCTCAAAACCAACGAGTGGCTGGATGTGAAGATACAGTTCGTGGGTGAAGAGGTTGAGATCTCTGTCAACAACGTACGTCATGGAAAGGTATCCGTTGCTGGTCAGTCGGTGAAGGCTGGTACCTTTGGTTTCCGGAATAGCTACAATACGGCATCTTCCTTCCTGGTGGATGATCTTGTGTTCACTACAGAACTGCTGGATATGGGAGAGGAGTATGTAGAGCCGGAGATCGATACAGGAAGACTTGAGGTTTCCGAGAATTATGGCACCGACAGCGCCAACTGGACAGGAAATCCCTCTGTTGTGGATGGAACGCTTACCGTGACAGTTCCAGCTGGCGGTGTTGCTGTAAATAACAACGCAGAAATGAAGAAGATGGGCAATGGAATGAATACCTACAGTGTTGTGACCGACAGCCAGGGACGCTTTGGCGTGGCGTTCAACTATGTGGACGACACGGATTACAATGCCATCTATTCCAACAATAGCGGAGAGTATCATCTGAAATCCCCAAAGAGCGGGCTGGAACAGGTGATCGCATCGAACGCGGTGAAGCTGGAGCCGAATACGGAGTATGAAGTCAAGATTGAGAACATAGAAGGAAGCTACAAGTTCTACATTGACGGTATTCTTGTACAGGAAGGAACGGTGGAAGGACTTTCCAACCGCCCTGGTACCATCGGTCTCTACAACCCGACCAATCAGGAAATGGGGATGAAGATCCGTTGCTGCAGTGTCTATGAGATGTACTATTATTTTAATGATTTTTCAGATCCGGATAATCTGGGTGGTTGGGAAGGCAATATCACGGTCAATCATGTGGCGGCCGGCGACCTGAACGGTGACGGAGAATTAAGCATTGACATGAAGGCGGTAACCAATGCTGTTGCTACAGACACTCCCATGATTAAGAATGGTATCTATGAGTTTGATATAAAGAATACTCCGTCATCTGGAGAAGGACGTCTTGGTTTCTTGTTCCGTTCCATGGATCAGAACAACTACCAGGGATTATTTTTTGATATCGGCAGCAACTGGTTCTGGCTGAACAATACTTCCTACGGTTCCTTCAACGGCAAGTCTGCGCTGAAGGATGGAGAGCAGTTCCACGTGCGTCTGGAAGCGGAAGGAAACAATGTGAAGCTTTATGTGGACGGAGAACTGATTGGCTATGGAACCTACAGTCTGCCGGAGAAGCAGGGGTATTTCGGCCTGCGCAAACAGTATTCCAATTCCAATGTGCGCCTGGATAACCTGCGGATACAGGAGACACTTTCTGTAATGCCCAAGGAAAAGGAAGACATTCCGGTTACCGTCAACAGTGAACAGATGAGCGTAACTATGGATAAGAATTTCCCGCGTGTACTGAGCTATCAGATGAATGGAAAGACCATGCAGGGGAATTCGAACAAAGTGTACGGCGTTCGTCTGAACGGTACCGTATATTATCCTTTTGTAAGTTGTGAGAAGGACGGAAATGACACTTTGTTGTATACACTGGATTTTGCAACTTTGGGAGTAGTATTAAAGCTGCAGTATGTAGTTGATGGACATCAACTGAAAATGAATATTACGAATATAGAAGAAACTGGCGATACACTGGTTCGGGATATTGAGTTTGTAGATGACGTTCTTGTGTCTACAGACGAGAAGGAAAGTACCGCATCCATGGCAACCGTACTGGTTGGCGGCGGACATACCAGCGTGTCGGAAAAGATTTACGATACTTTGGCAGATGCCGCAGACGAACAGACAAAACAGACCTACGGGATGATCGCATCCAATGGTTTGGCGGCAACCATCAACAACAGCGCTATTGAGACGAATTCGCGTCTGAATGTGATTATTTCTGACGGAACAGCTGCAATGGGCAATGGTCCGCTCACCTATCGCAAGGTGGCTGATCGGACGGAAGAGCTTCCATGGTTTGTTGTGGATCTCTGTGAGGATTACAACGGGGACGGCGATATCAACTGGCAGGATGCTGCGGCGAATTATAAGAATATTCGTGATAAAGAATTCGGCGCGGAGCAAATGAAGGACAATATGATGTATATTGCCATGAACTTTGCAAGCCAGGTACAGGAACCTTTCCTGAAGACTCTGGATACCGGAAAGACGCTGTATAACTATACAGACGGTTTCGGGCAGATGATCATGCACAAGGGCTATGCTGCGGAAGGGCATGATGACTCTCACGGGGATTACGGCGGGCATATCGGTGTTCGTCAGGGCGGTGTAGAGGACTTTAATTACATCATTGAGGAAGGCAAGAAGTACAACCTGAAGTTTGGTATCCATATCAATGTAAATGAGCACAATCCGGATGCCTACAATTTTGATACGGACCCGATCATTCATCCGCTTTCCGCAAACTGGGGCTGGATCGATCAGGCTTACTGGGTGGATGAGATGGAGGACATTACCTCCGGCAATCGTGACGCGAAACTGGATGAACTGAAGGCAGATCTGCCGGATCTGAACTTCGTATATGTGGACATTTACTCCGGCGCAGGCTGGGAGGCAGCAGATCTTGTGAACGCGCTGAACAGCAGAGGCTATCTTGTGGGAACCGAGTTTTCCGGTCCTATCGAGCAGGGTGCTGTATTTACCCATTGGGGAAATGATATTCATTATCCCAACACCGGAAATGAAAGTATTGTAATGCGTTACTTCAAGAATGATACGGACATCTTTGTGGCAAATGCACTGACAAAGGGCAACAAGATGCCGGGAGTTGCCACCTGGGGCGGCAACAGCATGAAGGAAGCGGTAGAGACCTTCTACAATCATGTACTTCCCACAAAGTATATGCAGCACTATGATATCCTGGATATCGAAGAGAACTATGTAACCTTCAGCAACGGTCTGCGGACAGAGAAGGTCGGCGATCGGGTTGTGATGACAAAAGACGGCAAGAAGATGGCGGAATGGACCTGGTCGAAGAGCGGTACACAGGAAGAAACCGGTGCGGCAACACTGCTGATCCCCTGGGATCCCACGACTGAGGATAAGCTGTACCACTGGAATCCGGCAGGAGGAACCACAACCTGGGACGTGCCGGAGAGCTGGACAAAGGCAGGTATCACAGCTGCGGATCTGTACAAGCTGAGTGCAGATGACAAAGAGAAGATCGGCACGGTACAGATCAAGGATGGTAAGATCGAGCTTACCGCAGAAAAGGGTGTCGGCTATGTGCTGTATCCCGAAGGCGGAAAAGCACCTGTGGTAGCAGGCAACTTCGGAGAAGGATCTCCTCTTGGCAACCCGGGCTTTGATACCAGGGATCTGAGTGATTGGGAGATCACAAATAACAATACAACTACAACGGTGGACAGCAATGCCAAATATGAGACCTATCTCTCTGTGAAAGGGCAGGCAGGCTCCGACGCCACAATCAGCCAGACCATGAAGGGACTGACACCTGGTACGACCAATACGGTATATCTTTTTGCAGACATATCCAAGGGAAGTCATCTGGACATGACCGTGGATGTTGCGGGCAAGCAGTACAGCCACAGTGCAGAAGCGACGGATGTGGTGTATCATGGACAGTCCAAGTATGAGGGATCTTCCTATCAGAAGGTGAAAGTAACCTTTGATGTGCCGGAAGGAGTGACGGAAGCGAAGCTTACCCTGAAGGCATCCATGACCCAGAATAATGGGTATGTCAGCATCGATGATGTGCGTGTATGGGAGAATCTGAACCGTACACTGCAGATTACGGACAAGGGTTATGAAAATTATGTAATATATGAAGATTTCGAGAATGTGGAGCAGGGCTACGGCGTATTTGAATTGGCATATGCCAGCGGCATCTACACACATCTTGCAGAGTACAATGCAGAGAAAAACCAGTATGTGGATTATGTAGTGGACGGTAACTTCTCGCTGAAGACCAATGAACTTGGCTCTTACGTGGGACAGGTACTGCGGACCAATCCCAATCAGGTGGAAATGAAAGCCAACACAGAGTATGAGATCAGCTTTGCCTACCAGACCGGAGTGGAAGGACGTCATCATTTGGAGGTGCGCAATTCCAAGGGTGATGTGGTATATCGTTATGATTTTGTGCCCACCGAATTGGAGGAGAATTCCAACAGTCTTTCCAACCGGGAGATCACCGATACATTTACCACGGGCGATGCAGAGGATTATTATCTGGCTGTATACAAGGATTCTGACAATATGGCATATCCTCAGACACAGAACAAGGAAGGCAGCTATATGGAGCGCGTTTACCTGTCCTTGGACAATGTGATCGTGAAGGAAGTTGTGAAAGAGCAGCCTGTGAAAGCAGATAAGACACTTCTTCAGATGACCTACGACAGAGTGAAGGGCGCAAACACCGATGGTGTGGTGGAAAGTGCCGTGAAGTTCTTTGAACAGTCCCTGGCAAAAGCGGAGGCAGTGCTGGCGGATGAGACTGCCACACAGGAGGAAGTCAACGCGGCATGGGATCAGCTGTTGGATGCAACCTGGGGACTTGGACTCTACAAGGGAGACAAGGGCGAGCTGCAAAAAGTGATGGATCAGGCAAAGGCCATGGACAAGGATGACTACGAGGCAGATAACTGGGGCATGCTGGAAGAGGCGCTGGCCGAGGCGGAGCGCGTAAATGCAGACGAGGACGCCACCCAGGATGTGGTGGACAAGGCGACGGAAGCCCTTCAGGAGGCCATCGACGCTCAGGTGAAGAAACAGCCGGTAGACAAGGAGATCCTTAAGAGCCTCATCGATCGTGCAAACGAGATGCTTCCAAACGAAGCAAAATATGTGGCTGCAAACTGGCCGGAACTGGCAGAGAAGCTGACAGAGGGTCAGAAGGTATATGACAATGAGAAGGCTACTCAGGAGGAAGTGGACAAGGCGGCGGATAATCTGCTTGAAGCCATCCTGGCACAGCGGTTCAAAGCGGACAAGTCCAGCCTGGAAGAGCTGCTGAAGAAAGTGGAAACAATCGACACCTCTCTCTATACCGCTGAGACGGTACAGGTATTCCGTGCAGCCCTGGCCAACGCCAAAGCAGTGATGGCGGATGCCACCTTGTCCGAAAGTGATCAGCAGATTGTGGATGCGGCTGTGAAAGCGCTGGCGGATGCCAAGGATGGTCTGAAGCTTGCGGATAACGGCAATATAGGAAATACAGGCAACGACAAGGATAACAGCAATCAGGACAACAATGGGAATCAGAATGGTGGAACGGATGCACCCAAGACCGGAGACACCATGCCGGTTGGCCTGTGGGTAAGTCTTGTGGGAGCTGCAATGTTCATGGCAGCTCTGCTGGCAGGAAGGAAGAGAAAGAATATACGGGCATAGATTTGTCAGCCCAATAGGGACAGACGTTATGCATAAAAAGTATCAGAATTAGTAAGAAGAACTCATCTTTGCGGTTTTGCGGAGATGAGTTCTTTTTGCACATGAATAAAGTTGCAGAAAAATATAAATTAACCCTTTGACAGTTCCGAATTAGAATAGCGGTTATTTTGCATTCTCAGGTATAATAAGAGAAATATTTTGAGAAGGAGGAATTTCAAAAATGAAACGTTGTATGCGACATTATGGAAGGCGGCTGCTCTGCTGGGTATTAGCCCTGACGATGCTGTGCTGTGCTTTCCAGACTGTGCGGGCAGTGGAGGCAAAGGAAGCGGACAAGCTGGTGGACGATCGGGATCCGGGGATTACGTATTCCACCGGTTGGAGCCAGTGGTCAGATGCAGTGCATTACAATTCCACCATAACGTATACCAATACGGTGGGTGCGAGCATGGAATATGAATTTGAGGGCACCGGGATCGCGGTGTACGGACAGAAAACGGTCAACAGCCCATATATTGAGGTGTATCTGGATGGAACAAAGCACGGAGAGGCGGATATGTACTCTTCCGTTGCGCTGGGAGAAGATCAGGCGCTTGTCTATCAGATCGAGGGGCTTGCCGCTGGCAAGCATGTGCTGAAGGTGGTGACCTCAAGCAAGAAGAATCCGTCTGCCGGAACATACCAGGTTGCCCTTGATTATCTGAAGATCACAGGAGCGGCGGAGGAAGAGCCGGACACGCCTGATCTGGGTGAAGTTATTTATGAAAATGATTTTTCCAAAGAGGATACCGGAAAATGGAATTGTGAGGCGGAAACCAAGCTGGAGCTTGTGACGGACGCGGAGCTGGGAAGAAATGTGCTGAAGGTTACCCCCAGTAAGCACAATGAGAATCTGGAGCTGGTGAGTGCCGGAATGCTGAAGGACGGCAGCATATCATTTAAGATAAAGGGCGGGAACGTGATCGGACTTGGCCCCATGATCCGCTCCCAGGGCGGCGAGAACTGTACGTTTTTTGAGTACACAAGCGCATGGTGGTTGGGCGATGATTCCAAGGGAAAATGGAATCAGCTGCCCTCCGCAGCCGGACCAAAGAATGATGTCTGGTATGAGGTGAGCATTGTATTTGAAGGGGACAGCTATGCGGTTCAGTTCGGAGATTTCACCTGGAAGGGCACTTATACGGGACTGAATAATGGTCAGGGATATTTCGGTATCCATGTTGTGAACGGAGATAAAAATACGCCGTTTTATGTGACGGATCTTATTGTGACAGACAAGAGTGATTATACCATCTCACCGGATGACACAGAGCATGACAATACCATGAAGCTGTGGTATGAATATCCGGCCAGCAACTGGGAGACCGAGGCGCTGCCTCTTGGCAATGGCTACATGGGCGCCATGGTATTTGGAGATGCAAAGAACGAGGTGATACAGATCAATGACAAGACTCTGTGGATCGGCGGTCCCGGCGGAGTGGAGGACTATACCGGCGGTATCAAGGAAGGAGCCTATGAGAATCTGGAGGCGATGCGGGAAGCGCTCAGGAACGGAGACACCGCGTCGGTGAACGCGCTGGCAGGTACCCTTGCAGGAAAGGATCTGAACACAAACGGCTGGGGCGCTTATCAGAATATCGGCGATATCAACCTGGAATTCGCTTTCCCCAAGGGAAGCCGGATTGAGCAGTACCGCAGGGAACTGGATATTATGAACGGAATTGCCAAGACCTTCTATCAGTATAACGGGTCAGCTTATGAGCGGGAATATCTGGTCAGCTATCCGGACAATGTTATGGCGTTCAAGCTGAATACGGACGAAGCAGGTTCCCTGGACTTCTGCCTGAATCCGGAGATTGACACGGTATATCCCAGCGGACAGCCGGATACACCGCCCAATGTGGATCCTTCCGTACCGATCAAAGAGTACACCCGCAAGGCGGAGAACGGCAAGATCACGGTGCAGGGTCATACCACGGAGAACGGCATGAAATTCGAAGTGCAGTATCAGGTGGTGACGGATGGTGCGGTCACAAATAATGAGGATGGAACGATTACAGTCAGCGGCGCAAAGGAAGCTGTAATCTATGTGGCCACCGGAACGGATTACAAGAATGAGAGCAGTGAGTGGACGGATCTGCACAATCCCCCCGATTATCGCGGAGAGGATCCCCACGAGGATGTGAGCGCGCGCATCGCCCAGGCATTGGAAAAGGGGTACGATGCGATCCGGGCGGATCATGTGGAGGATGTTTCTTCTATTATGAAGCGTGTCAACCTGGACATCGGACAGGAGGCAAATGATACGCCCACCAATGAGCTGGTGAAAAATTATAAGACGACCGGTGACAAGAACCTGGAGGTGCTTTTATTCCAGTATGGACGGTATCTGCTGCTTTCCTCCTCCAGAGACGGTTCCCTTCCGGCGAATCTGCAGGGTGTGTGGAACAACAGCAACAAGCCGGCCTGGTCCGGAGACTACCATTTTAATGTGAATATCCAGATGAATTATTGGCCGGCCTTTGTGACAAACCTGTCAGAGACCGGAACCGCGCTGGTAGACTATGTGGAATCCCTGGTGGCGCCGGGCAGATTGACGGCGGCGGAGCACCATGGAATTACAGACGGCGGATGGACCATACATACCATCAACAACCCCTTTGGTATGACAGCACCGGGCTGGTCCTTCTACTGGGGCTGGTCCCCGGCCTCCAACGCATGGATCTGCCAGAACCTGTGGGATTACTACCAGTTCACCCAGGACAAAGAGATATTGGAAAAACAGATTTACCCCATCATGCGTGAGGCAGCTGAGTTCTGGACGAAGAATCTGGTGGACGACGGAAATGGCGGGCTGGTAAGCTCTCCCACCTATTCACCGGAGCACGGACCGATCACCGAGGGAAATACATATGAGCAGTCTCTGGTATATCAGCTGATGCAGGATACGATTCTGGCGGCGCAGGAACTGGGCGTGGATCAGGAATTCTGCCAGCAGCTGGAAGAGATCAAGAGCAAGCTTCATCCCTATGAGATCGGAGAATGGGGACAGATCAAAGAGTGGCGTGAGGAGGACGAATGGACGGATCGGGGACGCTCTCAGGGTGTTGAGTTCGGACATCGCCACCTGTCCCATCTGCTGGGGCTGTATCCCGGCAACCAGATTACAAAAGATACGCCGGAGCTGCTGGAAGCGGCAAAGGTGTCGGCTACAGATCGTACGGACGGCGGTACCGGATGGAGCAAAGCACAGAAGGTTTCCATCTGGGCGAGACTGAGAGATGGAGATCATGCACTCAAGGTATACAGTGAGCAGCTGAAGAATAATGTGTATGGCAACCTGTTCTCTTATCATCCGCCTTTCCAGATTGACGGAAACCTGGGCGCCACCGCAGGGGTGGCGGAGATGCTGTTACAGAGTCACGCAGGATACATCGATATGCTTCCGGCTCTTCCAAGTGCCTGGGATACCGGCCATGTGGATGGCCTTGTGGGAAGAGGAAACTTTGTGGTATCCATGGATTGGGAACAGGGCAAGCTGACAGACTGGGAGATCACCTCACAGTCCGGCAATGAGTGCAAGGTGTTCCTGGAGGAGTTCCAGAACAGCGTGGTGGTAGATGAGGATGGAAATAAAGTTGCTTCCACCTATGAAGACGGCATCCTTACCTTTGCCACACAGGAAGGAAAGACCTATTTCCTGGCGGCCAAGGAGGACGAGGGAGACGCGGATAAGACACGCCTTCAGAGTCTGATCCATCGTGCCGACAAGATGCTTCCCAACGAAGCGAAGTATGTGGCTGCGAATTGGCCGGAGCTGGTAGAGAAGCTGGCAGAGGGTCAGAAGGTATATGAAAATGAGAAGGCAACCCAGGAGGAAGTGGACAAGGCAGTAGATGATCTGCTTGGCGCCATCCTGGCACAGCGGTTCAAAGCGGACAAGTCCAACCTGGAGGAGCTGCTGAAGAAAGCAGGAGCAATCGACACCACCCTTTACACCGCAGAGACGGTGCAGGTATTCCACGCGGCTCTCGCCAACGCCAAGGCTGTGATGGCGGATGCAAGCTTATCCGAAAGCGACCAGCAGATCGTAGAAGCAGCAGTGAAGGCGCTGGCGGATGCCAAGGATGGTCTGAAGCTTGCGGATAACGGCAATGCGGGAAGTACAGATGGCGATAAGGACAACAGTGGCAGTCAGGATAACGTAACAGCTGCTCCAAAGACAGGTGACAGCGCGCCGGTTGGCCTGTGGGTAAGCCTTGCGGGAATTGTAATGTGTATGGCGGCGCTGACGGCGGGAAAGAAGAAAAGAATAGGCTCTTTGTCTAATGTAACCCAATGAGAAAAAGAAGTCACGTCGTATGTTTGTCAGATTGACTCTTTTGGAGTGAATAAAATGCAAAAAGTTGCAAAAAAGTATAAAAAGGAATAGAAAAAGTTCCGAAAAGTGAAAGCAGGTATGCTCGAAAACGTCTAAAATAGGAGTATGGTATTTTACAAAATACATAGATCGGCCGGATCGCAGGATGGGATACGGCTGGAAAGATGAAAGGAGCAATTGTATGAGAAACTGGAAACGCTGGATGAGTCTTACCCTGGCAGGTCTGCTGACAGTCCAGATGGGCGGTCTGACGGCACTTGCGGGGACGGGAGCGAAGGAGGCAAAGAACTTAGCGCCCACGGTGGAAAATATGCAGATTGGAAGTGATGTGTGCCAGACTCCGCTCATTCCGGACGCTGCACAGCAGCTGAAGGGGGTGAACAGTCCCGAGATCAGCCTGAATGAGACAACCGGAGATGGAACCTGGAAATATTTGTATGATATTCCGGATTATACACTTCCGGATGGAGTTCCATATCCCACTGCGGAGAATCAGGACTTCGACTTCGCGGCGTGGAGCGGAAGAGAGTGGAAGGACATCATTGTGCCTGGAGAACCTTTGATGCAGGGCTTTGATATTCTGACCAACAACGAGTACTATTATCAGAGACAGATCACGGTTCCCGCGGATTACGAGGGAAATCGTGTGCTGGTACGTTTTGACGGCGTGTACTGCAACGCCCGTGTGTGGATCAATGGAAAATATGTCCGTACCCATGTGGGCGGCTTCACCACCTGGGATTGCGATATCACGGAATATGCCAAGCCCGGAGAGACGGTGACCATGACCGTGGGCGTGGCGGATCTGTATTCCAACACCAGGGGAATCTGGAATCCGGAAGGAAAGACGGTAAATAACCCGGCCAACGCCACCGAGTATGCCCATCATAATATCGGCGGTATCTTAAGGGACGTGTCACTGGTGGCGATGCCCTATGACTATATTGCCCGCACCTATGTGAATACGGACTTTGATGAGACGTTTGTGGATGCCAATCTGGAAGTAACTGCGCAGCTTGGCCTTACATCGGAAAAGGCAACCCTCAAGGTGGAGCTTCTTGACGGCGATACTGTGATGACCTCTGCGGAAGCTTCCTTTGACAAGAAAGAAGAAACGGCTGATACGCTGACAGAGGCGAAGCAGATCACCATTCCGGTGAGCGCTCCCAAGCATTGGGATGCGGAGCACCCCAATCTGTACACCCTGCGGACCACGCTGGTGGTGAATGGGGAGGAAATGCAGCAGAATGAGGAACGAATTGGTTTCCGGGAGATCCATTATGGAGGAAGAGAAGGAACAGATTCCAACAAAGTATATGTCAATGGCAAGGAAGTGAAGTTGCGGGGAACCTGCCGTCATGACGTGTCCGATGATCTGGGACGTTCCATGACGAGAGAGGAGGCCTATGCGGAGGCGCTGGCATATAAGAAAGCCAACATCAATCATATCCGGACCTCCCACTATCCCGCTTCGGAAGATCTTCTGGATGCCTGCGATGAGCTTGGTATCTATGTGGAGCAGGAGACGGCTGTCTGTTTCCAGGGTCCCTGGGCGGATGTGGCAAGTAAGTATGAAGATTATCTGCCCCAGTTCACAGAGATGATCGAGCGTGACCGCAACAGACCATCCATTCTGATTTGGTCTCTGGGCAATGAGTCCAATTATAATAAGGTTGCCAGTCAGTCCGGCGGAAATGCGTTCCAGGATGAGAGAGATTACCTAAAGGATGTGGAAGTCACCAGACCCTGCATCTTCAGCTTCCCGGATACCGGGGAACCGGCAGGGTTTGCAGATATTTACAGTGCTCATTACTGGAGTGTGACCGGCGGCTTAGGCTACAGCGGTAAGCCGGTGCTCCACGATGAATTTGCCCATATCCCCTGCTATAACCTGGATGAGCTGCAGCGGGACGTGAATACCCGCAACTTCTGGGGCGAGAGCATCAAGAAGGGCTGGGAGAACGTGTTTAACGCAGATGGAGGTCTCGGGGCAGACCTGTGGGGCGGCATTGACGACGTCTTCTATATCCCGGATGGAACCACGGAGCGGTGGCAGTCCCACTCCGATGGACAGACAGCCGGCTACGGTGAATGGGGAAGCGTGCTGGATGCGTATCTCCGTGAGAAGCCGGAGGCGTATCTGACGAAAAAGGCTTACTCACCGGTGCGTGTGGACGAGGACAACTGTGCGGTATCCGCCGACGGCACATTGCTGATTCCGGTGAAAAACTGGTTTGACCACACCAACATGAACGAAGTGGAAGTAGAATACACGACAGGCGAGAGCAATGGCAGGATCCGGATCGGTGAGAGTATTGCTCCCCATGGTGCAGGGACAATCACCGTGCCTGGCATATCAAAAGACGCAGACAGTGTAAACCTGAAGTTCTACACAGCAGATGGAATCATGGTAGATGAATACAATGTGGAGCTGGCGGTTGTGCAGTACAGCTTTACACCTGCAGGCACCACTGCTCCGGCGGTAAAGGAAACAGGTGATGCGATCACAGTCAGCGGAGAAGATTTTTCCGTTGTATTCAGCAAGGAGACCGGACTGATCACAGAGGGAAGCTTTGGTGCAGAGCAGAAGGTTCTGCTCACCGGGGGACCATACCTTCATGTGACAGGGACAAGCCTGGGCAAGTGGACGCCAGATGTGCAAAATGGCATCGCAGTGAAGATTGTGGATAACCAGGCAGTTGTTACACTGAATGGAACATACGATAATGGACAAGGCGTACAGTTTACCATGAAGATATCCGGAAACGGGATCATCGATACTGCCTACAAGCTCACAACAGCGCCCAAGACAGGTTCCGGTCTGAAAGAAGTGGGTGTCAGCTATGATATTTCGAATGATATGGTAAGCGTTGACTGGCTGCGGGATGGACTTTATAGTGCATATCCCCAAGACCATATCGGCAGAAATGAAGGAACGGCTTTGAAGGTGCGTGAAGGAGCTGATGAGAATCCGGATCAGTATGGAGTAGAGCCCCAGTGGTCCTGGAAGGACGATATGAAGAATTACTTCGTATATGCCACAGATGATCCCAACAATGGGTTGGTGACCAACGACTTCAAGACCATGCGTGAATACGTATATTATTACAATGTAAATTATGATACAGATAAGAATGCTCCCCGGATTAGCGTGGAATCTGCAGACGCCAGCGTGGCAGCCCGCGTGGAGGTAGCCTACGACCTGGGATATATTGACGATAGAGATACGCGGCTGAAATATATCGGTGGATGGTATACCTACGATGCCAGCTCTGACTATGCAGGGACAGAGACTTACAGTACGAAGATTGGCGACAGCTGTGAGTTGACCTTTGAAGGAAACGGTGTACGCTTCATCGGTTCCAAGCAGAAAAATACCGGAAAGCTGAAAATTTATCTGGATGGTGTATTCCAGGAAGAGATCGATACCTACAGTAACCTGGGCAACGATCTGAAGCAGACCGTGATCTACAGTGTGGATGGTCTGGAGGAAGGAACCCATACCATCAAGGTTGAGACCTCCGGCGGACATGCCAATTGTGTGGTTGTGGATGCCTTTGAGGTACTTTCCTCTAAGGGAAACAATGCCAAGGAAGCGGCAAAGCTGATCGTCAACAATCAGTGGTATTACCCCAATCTGGGATGGGGGAATTATACCGGACGTGCAGGAACGCTTGCAAACGGTTCCACCGGTTCCGCAGTGATCCGTCTCACAGACAGCTCTAACTTTACGACAGAGACAGTAGCGTCCCTTGGCGGCGTGCTTGTGACCGGGAACGGAGAAAATCAGCTGAAGGTGGATTACAGCCTGCGCAATGGCGATGAGAACACGAAGGTAAATCTTCAGTGGTATCGGATTGCAGTGGGAGACCCGGACAGCAAGGCACAGCAGATTGCGGGAGCAACCAGCGATGTACTAAATACCAGCGGACTGGCAGCAAATGAAGTATACTGCGTGGCAACCATGGTGGCAGACGGCGTGGAGAAAGCAACCGCAAAGAGTAATACCGTAGCGGTGGGCGCAGATTCCTATCAGTACTATGATATTGTGGATGATTCGGATGCGTTTACTTATACCGGAACAAAGGGAACCGATTATAAGACGGATGCGAATATGTCCTGGACGGCAAACGCATACAATAAGACAGTGACCTATCTTCTGGATACGAAGAATGAGGCAAGCGTGACCTTTACATTCACCGGAAACGGAATCCGCTGGGTAGGCGCCAAGGAAAAGAATCAGGGAATTGCAGAAGTTACGATCGATCAGGGCATACCGGAGGAAGTGGATCTGTATGATGCAGATGCCACCACAGGATCTCAGGTAAATGAGATTCTCTATGAGAAGCTGTGGGATAATGTGGAAACCCATACCATCACTATCAGCCGTACCGGAAGAAAGAATGCGTCTTCCCTAGCGGCCAATGTGAGCCTGGATGCCTTTATTGTGATCAACAAAGGTGCTGGGGAAGCAGAAGCGGCAGACAAGACACTTCTCCAGATGACCTATGACAGAGTGAAGGATCTGAGTACAGATGGAGTAGTGGAAAGCGCAGTGAAGTTCTTTGAGAGCGCAGTTGCGGAAGCAAAGACTGTATTAGATGACGCAGCTGCGACTCAGGAAGAAGTAAATGCGGTGCTGGATAAGCTGATTACGGCAACCTGGGGACTTGGACTCTACAAGGGTGACAAGGCGATACTTAAGACACTCATCGATAAAGCGAACACCATGCTTCCGAACGAAGCGAAGTATGTGGCTGCAAATTGGCCGGAACTTACTGAGAAACTAGCAAAAGGGCAGGAAGTATATGACGATGAAGACGCTTTCCAGGAAGAAATCAATGCAGCGGCAGAAGAACTTCTGGCAGCTATTTTGAACCAGAGATTCAAAGCAGATAAGTCCAACCTGGAGGAACTGTTGAAGAGAGCGGAAGCAATTGACACCTCTCTCTACACAGCAGAGACCGTACAGTTATTCCGTGCAGCCCTTGCCAATGCAAAAGCCGTGATGGCGGACGCATCATTGTCTGAAAGCGATCAGCAGATCGTGGATGCAGCAATCAAGGCGTTGGCGGATGCAAAGGATTGACTGAAGCTTGCGGACAGCGGCAACAAGGACAATACAGGAAGTGCAGATAACAGTGATAAGAACAACAGCGGAAGCAGCAATGACAGCAGCAATGCTGGAAAGGATGCGCCGAAGACCAGCGATACAGCGCCGATCTTGCCCCTGTGTATTCTGATCCTGGGCTGTGCAGCTGCGCTACTTGGAACAGGCATATACCGCAGAATGAAAAATCAGTAAAAGAGCAGTAAGATGCAGGAAAAAATAATCAGGAGGGAGACCCTGGCAA
>CABQGZ010000021.1 GCA_902463835.1 uncultured Lachnospiraceae bacterium | reverse complement strand
TCCCGGCACAGACGCAGCAGCTCCTCATCCTCCTGAAAATACAGTTCCTTTAAACATGTGAGATTATCTATCATCAGGACAATCAGCGGCAGATCCGTTTTGCCCGCCTCCCGGTAAGCCACAAAGGAGCTTACACCGGCCTCCAGCAGCATTTCTTTCCGCCGCTCCAGCTCTGAAAAAAGCAGTTTGAACAGATTCTTCTGCTTTTCATCCTCATTGGAAGTCACGACCCCTCCCACATGATGAAGTGATTCAAAGTTCTTTAATCCCATGGAGGCAAAGTCAAGGATGTAGATGTGGACCTCACCCGCAGGATAATTTGACGCAAGACTGCGCAGGATTACCTGTAATAAATTTGTCTTCCCGGACTGTGGAGAACCGATCACCAGAAGGTTGCCTGCCGCCAGATCTACCACATAGGGCTCCTGAGCCTGGTTATCCGGATCATCATATATGCCCAGTTCCACCGGAAACTGCATGTTTCCCAGTAATCTGCCCGTCCTATCCCAAGTGGCGTCAGCTTCCGGATACGCCAGCCTCTCTGGAAGGGGCAAAAGACAGATATCCGCAAGCTTTCCAACCTTCTGTCTTTTGCAGTATCCACAGATATAAGATACCAGTGATTCCAGCTGTGTTCTGCCGCCCTCCTCCCTTGTTTTCCTTTTCCTCTGATATACCAGAATTCGTTTTCCTGTATCTGTCCACTGATAGATGGAAAATTCCTCTCCGCTCTGCTCCTCCAATTTCTCGGCCGCCCCGCTGTAAGCCGACTGGAACAGTTCAAAAATCTCGCTGTTCCCCACCTTCAAATATGCCCGCCCCGGCTCACGGATCTCCGCCGCCAAAGGCGACCGAAGCACCTCATTGCTGTCCTCCTGGCTCTGTACCTTCAGACACAGCTTAAATCGGGAATTGCTCCAGATCTGCTCATTTACCTGGCCGGAGGGCTTCTGAGTGGCCAGAATCAGATGAACCCCAAGACTGCGCCCAATACGCGCCGCCGATATCAGCTCTCCCATGAACTCCGGCTGTTCTGCCTTCAGTTCTGCAAATTCATCCACCAGAATGATGAGATGTGGGATGGGCACGCGAACCTCCCTTGCTTTGTACCTCCTCATATATTTGTCAATGTGGTTCACCCCGGCCGCACTAAACAGACTCTGACGCTTTTTCAGCTCCGCCCGGATGGCTCTTAAGGAACGGCCAATCTCTTTTCCGTCCATATTGGTGACAGCGCCCAGAAGATGGGGCAGCCCGGTCAGCTGATTCGCCATGCCTCCGCCCTTGAAATCAATGATGAGAAAGGACACCTCCTGCGGAGAAAAAAGCGTTGCGGCAGATAATATATACGTCTGCAGCAGTTCCGATTTTCCGGATCCTGTGGTTCCTGCCACAAGTCCGTGAGGTCCATGTGCCTTGTCGTGAAGGTCCAGCAGCACCACTCCGCTTTTCGACACGCCAATGGGCACTGCCATAGATTTTTCCACCCGAGAAAAGCTCCACCGCTGTCCCAGGTCCAGATCCTCCGGCCTTAGAATTCCAAGCAATTCATACAGCGATATCTGCCTGGTTAAATCCCCTTCCAGAGAGATCTCCTCCGAACACACCGGCGCCAGCAGGCGTACCATCTCCTCCGCCTGCTCATCACTTACGGGCGTATAAGAAAATCTTGTGGATTCCCCCTGATTTTCACAACAGAGCAACGTCCCTTCCGTCTCACACTCAAGCTCCGCAATATAGTCACATCCCGCTGCAATCTCGTCTCTGGAGGCGCCAAAGAAAAGAAAAGTGACCCCAAGTTCCATTGCTCGTTCCAGAAATCTTGAGACCGGATGGCTCTGAAATCCGCAGGCGTCATACAAAAATACAAGAATATGCCCCACCCCCGTTTTCTTCTGTCCCCGAAGATCCAGCTCCCGGTACAAGCTCTCAAATATAAGGCTCCGGCTCTCATCGTTGTAAGCCACGCTCCGCTCTCCTGTATTCTCTCGATACACCTGCGGCAGCATTCGAAGCCACCGGATTCTGTCCTTGTGCTCCTCCTTCGCCACCAGAAACATTTGTACTTCCGAGGGATGCTGACGTGTGCAGATGTCCAGCACCATGTTTTTCAAAAATGCAAACCGATACTCCTCCCTCCCTGTGATTCCAATTCCGTTTATCTTCTTCAAATCACAGACAATGGGCGCATTGTGCAGATACTGATGCTCCAGCGCCAACTGCTCTGGAAGCTCCTGCAATGTATCTTCCACCTCCAGCCGCTCCTGTTTCTTACAGGAAATTTCCCGGACAGACTTCCGCTCTCCAAGGCCAAGCCGTAACATCAGAAAATCCTCATCCCCGGGTCTCCGGTCAAACAGCTTTGGCGAAAAGGAAACAAGCTGCCCAAACTCCTGCTCCGGGGCTGGATACATCATTTCCAGTGCCTTTCGCTCCTCCTCCCTGGCCTGCCGGATCAGGCTGCGCTTCCTATCTATATACTGATTGTACCGCGCAATTCTCTCCTGCGATTGTTCCCGGAACGCGCGCCTGTTCTGCACCGCCCCCGCCACAGCCCCTACAACAGCCATCACACCGGAAACAGCGCTAAAAAGAATCATTCTGCCGCCCATAAAGGCCATAGCAACGGACGCAGCCAGCATTCCCCCTGAGGGAAGCAGCCGCATGATGAGATTGTCTTTTGATTTCTCCGGCTTCGAAGGCGGATCCAGAATCTCTATTTTCCCCTCCGGGATTCTGTTCTTTATCCGTGTATTCCTGTAAAATCTCGGATAGCTGCCCCGCCCCGGTGCATCGACATAAGACATACCCAGAATCGTTATCTTTTCCCCTGTCTCCGTGCGCAGAATATTGTCCTTATAATAGAAGCTCACATCTGCTACAGAGAAAAAATCACCGTTTGCAAGCATCTCCCCCTGCTCGGCTCTTCTTCCATTGTGATATATGCCCCAGGAGGTATGGTATATCCAAAGCTTCCAACCGTACTCCTCCCTCCGCAATTCCATACACTCCTCCGCTCCATAAGGTGTGTGAAGGATAATCTTTGCATGCTCCCCTCTTTGCTTCTCCTTTGTTCTTAGCCCCAATCCCTCTATTACCGTTGTCTGCGCCTCATCCTCGTCCATTTTTGCAGGATTTTTTTCTCCATGTATCATGATTGCATCATTTCCTGCAAGCATGATGCTTCTGTCATAGTCTTTCTTCTCATTGTCAAAATCATGGAGAAACTCCACCTGAAAAATAAGATGTCCGGACTCCTGATACCGTACATAGAAGCATTCTCCGTGACAGAGTTCCTTTGTGATCAGCTTTTGCACATCCCCGTCATCGAAATAGATATTCTCCGAGGCCAAAAGCTGCCACACTCCCTCCTTTCTTTTTATGAGAAGATAAAATGTTTCAAAAAAATTTTCCTCGTAGAGACGTACCTGACACTCCTGTCCCATCCCTATCTTCATTACATCCACATCTCTCGGCAATTGAATTTCCCGATATACATTTTTATTTGAGATGCGTATGATATCTCCGTACCCCATGGCTATTGCTCCCCCCTATTCCCCCATATTACCGAAGTTCCATTGCACACTCCGAATTCCCATAGTTTGCGGCTTCCTTTCAGCAGGGCAATGGGATACTCTGCCTTGAGATAACACTCCTTGGGATCTGATACATCGATCCCCAATTGGTAAACCTCATTTAACGCACCCACAAGCTCACTGGCTGAAATGAAAAGCGGAATCTCCAAATCCACCTCCATCTGCTTTTCCGGCACACGGAAGGTCACCCTTGCCCATTGCTCCATCTCATTCTACGCTCCCTTCTACATGCGCTTCCCTTCTTAAAAAAGCAAATAACATATTCTGCGAATATCCGGGTGCTTTGCAAGCTCCTCCAGTGTCAGCAGCTTTGTATGCTCCAGGTGACCCACCCATTCCTGTATCGCGAAATGCATGTTCCTGCCGTCGGAAGCGCTCCCCTGCTTTTCTCCGCTCTGGACATGATTGCCGATAAAAAAGAACTTTTCCGAATCGCTGCAGCTCATACTCCCAAGCAGTTGATCCATGGCATATGCAGATCGTTCCTGCCCATCCGTCACCAGAAATACTTTGTCGGCCGTCGCCAGGAGCGACGCTTTTGCCCGGTCAAAAACGGTATCCGTGTCCACCAGGATCACGTCGTATTCCCCGCTCTCCTTCATGGCCTGAAGAAGCGTCTCATAGAAAGAGATGTCCTGGTTCACCACTGACAGTGCGGATGCAAGCGGCGGGAAATACGCAAAGCCTTCCCGGCGGATCACAGAGCGGATTGTCTGATATAGCCTCTGCATTCCTTCTGCGCTTTTCCTTTGTCCGCTCCCCTCCCAGTATGACACTGCCTCCAGCACCTCCGTCAATACCTCCCCCTTCAGCAGCTCCTGATTCCTCAAGTAGCACTGAAAGGTATTCATCCGCTCCGCATTAAGATACAGCACCCTTGCGCCATTTTCAGCCAGCGCACCACTCATCCCCAGGGCCAGAACCGTTTTTCCAACACCGCCCACCGGAGCATACACAACCGCGATCTGTGACTTTTCTTCGCAATTCACTCCAGCGCAAAGGCATTCCTTCCCCACGGCCATGATTCTGCTGTAGATGTCCTTTACACTGGTGTACTTATAAATCTTTGTGACTGCTCCTCTGTTCCTACCATTTTCCTCCTGTCTAAGCATTTCCTCCCTTTGCTCTGTCAGAATAAAAATATGTGATATGGCATGTTTTTCTATTGTCTCCATATACAGATTCTCACCTACAACAAGAATCTCTGCCTTCCTTGGCTTTGAAAAAAAGGAATAAAAATACGATTCCTCCGTTATCAGGTGCAGATTAATCCTCTCCCCAAGCTCCTCCAGAAATTTCACTTCCAAAGATGCCAGATAACACGCATCTGTATCCGCCAGAATTACCGTCGCTTCCGCCAATTCTTCACCACTCCTTCACTTCCACTTTAAAATCGCTGTTAGCCAGGCGCAGACAGTCTCCGTCCCGCAACGGTCTTTGTTCGTCTGACTCCAATCGGACTCCGTTGACGAAGGTTCCGTTGGCACTTCCCAGTTCTTTCACCTGATATCCGTCCTCCCCATACACAATCTTGCAGTGCACTCTGCTGATGGCTTTGTTGAAAGTGATCGCTCCGTCCACCGCCGCCTGATACTTTCCAATGGTATATTCCTTCTTGCGTATGACAAGCCGCACCGGCGGGACGGCATCCATTGCAGTGATAACAAGCTTCGGCTGCCCGGCACAACACGCAGCTGCGCCTTCCTTGCAGACATGCCGGTACACTTGTTCCAGGGAAAGACCTTCGTCCTGAAAAATTCTGCGCAGCTGCTGCCTTTTCAGTTCCGGAACCGCAGATTCAGAAAGCCAGCTCGTCATTCTTCCCCGCAATTCCCGTTCAAAAGAGACCGTATCCCGATCCGTCAACTGAATCGGAAGATAGATCAGCTTCACAGCTTTGGCACCCTTCTCCACAAATATCTTGTCCGAAGACAGCTCCAGGTTCCGGCACATCAGAAATCCATTGTCCCGGATCTCCAGTATGTGCTTCAATACCTTCGCCAAAATGGATAAGAGCATATCCTCCTCCATGTCCGGCAGCAGATCCTTCAGCGACTGGCAGCCCGTTGTAAAATAGTAGAGCTTGATCTTCCCGTTGTATCGAAGCTTCACACATTCTACAAGCCCCTGCTGCGCATGACTCTTGAGGAATTTGTAGCCAGTCATTCCAAACAACCGATCATCCTTCCATATGTATGTAATATTCTGCTGGTTGTTTTGCACTGTGATGTCACCAGACTCCACATAAAGATTCACCCTGTCTCACCCTTCTTCCGTTTCCTCCACACAATCCCAAACGCAACTGCCGCTGCCGCCGCAGACACTCCGGCTATACTGCCGCCCAGCAGCGGCTTGTTGGCGTAGAACAAAAGCAGCCTACTCCTGGAAACGGTAACCCCGGAAAATGTCTCCCGGCATGTGTTAGTTGTTCCATCCTCACGAACCGCATAGTCACAGCACACGATCTCAACCCGCTGTGCCAGTCCTTCCGGCACAGAGAACGTCACCTTGCCGTCATGCTCTGACAAATATGTCTCCAACGCCTCACCGGACATGTCAAACCTTACACTGATATCATTTCCCTTATCATCCCGGATACCATCCCCCCGGTCATCCATGACAACCGCCCGAAGACTCCTCACCCTGCCGCCATCATCCACAGGAAGCACCGTCACCTGATGGGAATCCCCCTGATATCGACCGTTCTCCTTAAGTCCGCTGACAGTCAGCACCGGGGCTGTCCGGTCCACTGTCCAGGATATATCACGATTCTTCACATCACTATAGGCGGCTGTATTCGTCTTGTCCACGGATTCCACAACAATATGATAAGTTCCTTCCTCCGCAAACTCCTCTTTTCCGATGGTGTATGTCCGCCTGCTCCACTCGCCATCATTGTCCGTTTGGAGCGTGGTATAATCCCTTCCTTCCCTCAAGTTCTCTCCATTCAGCTTTACCGCATACGTTTCAATAGGATCCACGTTGATCTCTTCGATCACTACATCATGCGTCACACCATAGACATAATATTGATCCGCCATAGCTTCCGTAGCTTCGTCAACAGCAAACACAGAACCGTTCCGATTCACAGAGAAACGTACTGCTTCATACTCTGCGCCGTCCTCCAGGCTGAATTTTTCAGATTCATTTCCCGCCATATCTCCTGCCTTACATGTCAGCCTATAGACCGCATCTTCTGCAAGATTCTCTACCGTATACGCATATGCTTTTCCCGTTTCGATCACCTTCATGTCTCCCAATGCAATATCCTCTGTAGAAAATCGCCCGTCTTTTCCCCATAGGATTCCGGTCAAGCCGACCTCAAAGGCTGCTGCGTCCACATTGCTGTCATTGACAGTAACAGTAAAGCCATATGTTTCATCCTTGTTGGCTGAATTGGGTGAAATATGAGAGACCGTTATCACGGGAGGCGTGGTATCAATGGTCAATTGTCCCGATGTATACCGGGGCATCCGGTTACCTGAACGGTCTGCGTAGTCGATAGCAATGATATAATCCCCGTCCTCATGCAGCGTAAACGTTCCTATATGTACATCCGGACTGTCCTCCTTCCATTTCGGGGTCAGAGAAACTGCCGCCTGATCCTTTGTAACCATAACGGATACATCCTCCGGATAAAAATTAGCCTCGCGCACCACCACCGTCACTGGGATAGCGCTGTCATAATAAGAGACGTCGTTTCTTATACGCACCGGTTCACGGATAGTCACCTCTACCCCAGGCGATATGGTATCCACAATGATTCTTCTATCATCTGCTTTCTCCGTGCTGTATCCCAGCTTGTCATATGCTCTGAAATGAAGTCTTCCATGAAATTGATCGAATCCTCCCGCAATCTCCCCTGGAACCTTGAATTCCGCTGCAAAGGTTTTTCCCTCTCTCGTAATATCCGCTTTGTAGATCACCTCATCCAACAGCTGACCGCTGACACTGCTTGCGCCATCGCTTCTGATACAACTGTATACGAACCGACTGACGCCCGAGGTTGCGTCATCCGCCGTAATCCTCACCTTTACTGGAGCCTTATAGAATCCAAATGATACCGCCTCCAATACCTGATCCAGTACGCTGGTACTGTAAGCTACCATCAGATTCTCAGGAGCAGCCCTGTCCACCGTGAACCGTTCCGTCGGGTAAGGCGCAGCCTTACGGGCTGCAAGATCTTCATAGGAAATATCAAAGGTGTAATTGGCATCCTTAGAATAACGCACCACCGCAGTATACGTATCCCCATTTCTTGTCCAGTTCTCTTGCCTGGACAGGTAGGCACCGTAATCCGCCACTGTAACCTCATCTCCCGCCACATCCTTTGCCACAACCTTCACCTTCACATCCTCCGCCCTGAAATTATGCTCTGCGATGGTGATCGTTGCCTGCTGTTCTCTGTCAAAATACGTTCTGCCATCAACAGTATCCTTCACCTCTTCATTGCTATAACTGACAGGCAGAATTCTTGGATCCGTAGTGTCGATCACAATCTTCTCAGACAGATAGTCCATCATCCTGTTGGCAGAACGATCCGTATAGGTCATGGAGATCACATAATCCCCCTCCTGGGACAAGACAAGTGTTCCGGTCCACGCATCCCCCTGTTGCACCCACTCCAGAGGATCTGGTTCTTCCCCGTTTACGCTGACTGTCACATCCTCCGGATAAAAGTTCGCCTCCGTAATTCGGATTGTTGCAGTGACCGGCCCGTCATAATACAAAATGCACCCTGTTCTCTCGGAATCGTACTGATAGCCGGTTCGGTCCTCCCAGGTCAGCGCATCCACTACGCGTTTGGCCGGCGTGTACGTCACCGTTCTGGTGGGTGCAATATTGTCTACTATGTGAATCCTGCGCTCATCCCCATACTCCTGGCTGATATTGCCGGCTCTGTCGGTGACATGAAAGGTGATACTCCCCCGGTACTGCTCCGCCTCTGTGGCCGTCAAAGTGAATTCTGCCGTCGCCCTTCCCCCATCCTGGCTAAAAACGATGTTTTCTCTTGGAATGGTCTCTGTTCTTGATCCCTCATCCGCCTCCCAATCATTCTTTTGCTGCCCGGTATACGTCCAGATAAAAGCAGCGATTCCGGAGCCGTAATCCTCCGCAGTCATGGTTACCGTCACCTTATCCTTGTATGTATACATTCCAAAGGTGACAGCATGCAGTACCTCCTCCCAAAAATTCACGTGCGCACTGTAGTCGATTTTCATCCGATTCGTCTGCGGCGGCGTAGTGTCAATGGAAAATACATTGGAGCGATATTCCCCCTGCCCCTTTTTCTCTGCATACTCATCGGACACATACTCCATGGGGTTCCCGGACCGATCCGTGTAGGAGAGAATCCACTCATAGTCACCCTCCTGATGAAAAGTGATCTCACAGGTATGCCGATTCGTTCCTTCTATTCGTTTCCATTCCGTACAGGTATATGAGCCATCCCCTTCTGTAATTTCTCTTCCTTCCCTCATAGCCGTAAGCTTGATGTCCTCCTCAGAAAAGTTGGCCTCCTCTACCTCCACCGTGGCCGTTACCGGACCACTGTACACAAAGCGCGTGGTGTTGTCCGCCTCTTTCACGCTTTCGCCGGAAAGAGGATTCGTGTCACCCTTCACTTTATCCTCCAACGCTCCCTGATATTGGATGGTGACAATGGGATTCTCATGATCCACCACGATTGCTTCTCCCGCATGCTTCTCCGCGGTTCTTCCAGCGGCATCCTTTACGCGAAATGACACTTTTCCACGAAACGGCGCTGCGATCTGAAAGGTGTATTCCGCAGTTCCATCCTCCCGATTACACTTAAATCCCAAATCTCCTGCGCTCACTTCTTTCTCTTCCCTCTCACTGTTCTCCAGCTCATACCAATATTGAAATGACGCTATCCCCGAAATGGTATCCTGGGCAGAAAAGGTAACCGTTACCGGCGCCTGATAGAAGCCAAATGTCACTTTTTCAAGCAGCTTATCCAATGGATTTCTCGTATATGAAATGTTCAGATTCTTTGGATCACTCTTATCTATCTCCAAATCAGATACCGGAACCTCCTCACTTATGTTCCCATCCGAATCTCTCAAATACACCGAAAAGATCCCCGTTCCTTCTTTCTCATAGACAATAGAATCTTTCCATTGCTCCGCGGGCAGCGTACGATCACAGCTGATCTGATATCCCGCCGGAGCGCTCACTGTCACGTTGTCGGTATACCATCCATTTTCCCCCTGCTCCCCGGACAGCAGATATGCCGGCTCAGGTAATGACAGCTGCTCCATAACCGGTACATTTTTCTCCTGATTTTCTGTCAATACGTTTTTTGTCTGATTCTCGTCTGACAAACTTTCTGCCAGCGCTTTGGCCGATGGATATGTCATTCCAAATAAAATTACGGCTGCCAGCATCATGGCTGTCACTTTTTTTACTGCTTTTTTCCCCATTTTCTGTTCCTCTCCTTTTTTATGCAGATTTTCTTTCTATGGAATCCGTTCCCTCGATTGGACATACGTAATCTCTTCTACAATGTAAAATTCCAGACTCTCTTCCCTGTCGCTCAACACTTCCGTCCCTTCCGCAGTCCACTGCGTAAGACCTTCTTTGACTCTCGGCAGCAGTTCCGTCTCTTCCGCCATTCCCTGTATAAGATTTTCTCCACCCCTTGGCAGCAGTTCCGTCTCCTTTGCACCGGCAGCCAATACATTTTCTGCCATTTGGGGCTTCTCAATTTTCTCCGTAACAGACAAATCGCCCCCCGCCTGCACCGTACGCGCTCGAATATTTCGAACACCTTTCCGCGCAGTAACACCGGTCAACTCCCCAATCACCTTTGGGATCCTCAGGAAAAAGAACAACAGCACAGACACCAGAAACATCATTCCGGCAAGAATTCCAGTTCCTATAAAAATAGATCGATAGACTTCATATGTCATCCCCCGTTTCTCCCTTCTGCCGACTCCAGCTTCGCTATGGTCTCACAAATATCCTGCTGCAGCTTCTGAATCTCATCCTGAAGAAATACCTTGTCCAACGCTGCGGTATCCCGCCGGATCTCCGCAAGCAATTCTTTTAACTGCCCGGCCGGCACAACCCCCAGAAAATACGCAGCCTTGGCGCTGATCATATCATTGATCTCGCGCCACACCTGCAGCTGGGAATCCATATTCGCAACATGATCTGCCTTTCCCTTAAGCTCCTGCATTAGCTTCCACAGATTCCCATATTCCTCGTACAGCCTATCCGTCTGCTTAATCTTCGTCCCATGAAATTGATTGATCATTGTCAGACAATCCGAAATATCACAGTAGATTCCCGCAATGGGATATTGATTGATTCCTTCCCGAAACCATCTGGCTGCATTCCCATAGCGATCGCAGTCCGTATCCACATCATAGTAAAACAGAAATGACTCCCCAATTCCATAGCAGACCTGCTCATACCCCTGGGGATTGCGTTTCTTCAGCGCTTCCAAAACATCCACTTGTTCCTGAAAACCTTTCCGCTCCTTTTGCTCCAACCCCGTCCAAAGCCTTAAAAGCTGCTGTGCTTCCTCCCTCGACAGTTCAAAATCTCGTGTCAAATACCCATTCAGTTGTTCGTAAGCCTCTGTTCTAGTGGGATCCGTAAGAATCGCCTCATAATAATCATTTGCATCAGCCGCTCGTTTCAGTATCTGGTCATAGTCGCTGCTTTTCTTCTTTTCGGCAGATACATGTCCCCAGGCGGAGACAGCACCCAATATCACCGTCATCCCTGCACTTGCCAGAAATACTCCCATTTTATTTCTTCTTTTTCTGCGGTACAGATCGTCCAGCTCATCGTAATGCTCCAGATCATACATCAGCTCTGCAGCCGACTGATAGCGTTCTTTGGGATTCCGACTCGTACACTTCAAAAGTATCTGCTCCAGTCCCTGGGATAGTGATGGATTGATCCCCCGGATTGGCTTGATTTCATACGGCGGTTTGCAAGGATTTTGCCCTGTCACCAGATGATACAGCGTTGCCCCCAGGCTGTAAATGTCCGTCCGCGCATCCGTCTGCCCCATCCCTCCAAACTGCTCCGGTGCCGCATATCCCACCGTTCCGAGACATGTGGTGTCTGCCACATTTTTCTCCTTGAACTCCCGGGCTGTTCCAAAATCAATGAGCATCACATCTCCGTCCGGTTTCAGCATTACATTGGCAGGCTTCATATCGCGATAGATGATCGCAGGCTTGCGTGTGTGCAGATATCCCAGCACATCACAGAGCTGCTTTGCCCAGGCAATCACGCGTTCCTGGGGCTGTGGGCCCGACTCCTCCAGCTTTCTGCTCAAGGGGTTGCCCTGTATATAATCCATAACGATCAGAAACGTATCTTCCTCCTCGATCACATCGACAATGCTTGGCAGACTGGGGTGACTTAATCGCTTCAACATCTCCGTCTCCACCATCAGTCCCTGCTTTACCACCTCAAAATCTCGGATACCGTCTTTGCGCACCTCTTTCACTGCCCACTGCTTGTTGGCTTTTTCATTCATAGCCAGATATACAATGCTCATCCCCCCCTGTCCGATCTTATTCAAAATCTTATATTTTCCATCCACAAGACTTCCGATCTCAAGCATACTCCGCCTCCTGACAGGTCCGAACAAGCACAACAGAGATATTGTCCTGCTCCAGGCGCTGTTTTGCCAGATCAACAAGCCTTCGCCCAGACTGATCCATATCATCCTTCTGAAGCAATACGCCCGGCTGAAGCTTTTCATATAATTCTTCCCTGGAAAAGTTATGCCAAAATCCATCCGAGCACAACATATATACCGCATCTTCCTCAATCTCACCAATAACCATATCCGGGTACACTGCGTCCAAAGCACCTACGCATTGAAATAGCACGTTTCTCCTGCGATCCCAATTCGCCTCCTCTTCGGTTATATGCCCCAATGCAACCTGCCGCGCCACATGCGTGTGATCCACCGTAAGCTGCTTCACATCCTTTGAAATCTCATACGCTCTGGAATCGCCTACGTTCAATATATAATATTTCTTCTGTGTCAACAGCATTGCCACCACGGTGGTTCCCATCTTCACTCCCTGACTCGCTCCGTAGCATCGGATACGCTGATTCATATCTGCAATGACATTCTCCCATTGATGTCGTATCACATTGTCCTCCACTCCACCCTGACACAGCTTGGGCAATTCTTCTGCCACCCACCGTTCAAAAGCTTGTACCACTGCCCCACTGGCAGTTTCCCCTCTCTCCAAACCTCCCATGCCGTCACAGAGTACTGCAGCCACCATACGCCCTTGGCAGGTATGGATGACCTTCACAGACAGGCTGTCCTGATTCGTATCCTTCCGGATGCCCACATCAGTGACGGCGGATATCATGAAATCCATGATGCTCCTTCCCCCTTCATTAAGATCTGAGTTGTTCTCCTGGTTAATAAATAACGATCCTGTTTTGATTTAAAGATTCTTACAGTACTTACGGAAACTTTGACTAACATGATTATAGCACATATTTTGGCAAAAATAAATATCGTTACATGAAAACTTTTCTTTCATGTAACGATAAGTCTGATCCTGCAACACTTTTATTTTAGTTCAATCCCCGAAATCCTTTTCCGATGATCTCACTGCTGTTTGTAATCATCAAAAAGGCATCCGGCTCATTTGTTTTAATAAAATTCCTCAGTTCTATGGCCTGTCCCCGTTTCATGACGGCAAGAATGATGTACCTCTGCTTATGCTCATAAGTCCCCTCCCCCTGAAACACCGTGGCGCTGCGTCCCAGTTGGTGATGAATATAGTCGCAGATAGGCTCCGGGTGATTGCACACAATGGTAAAATATTTGCAGAGATTAATATTCTCGATCACTCCATCAATAACCAGCGACTTAGCCAACAGCCCTGCAAAGGAGAACATACCGGTCTTCACATCGAATACCAGGCACGCCATAATGGTTATGACAAGGTCTACCAGAAAAAGTGGCGTTCCGATGTTGCCAAGCCTGGTATATTTCTTCAACACCATAGCGATGATATCCGTCCCGCCCCCGGAGGCACCGATATTGAATAGCACGGCTGAACTGAAGGCCGGAATCGCAATCGCGAACATCAGCTCCAGCACTGGCTGATCTGTCAGCGGTCTGCTCATGGGAAATGCGTGCTCCAGAACACTCAGCCCTACAGACATCAACAGGCTTACATATACGGTCTTGATTCCGAATCCCCTGCCCAGGAAAAGAAATCCAAGCCCAAGTAGCGCCATATTGATCACAAAGGTAAGCGTTCCTGCTGAAAAAGGTGTCACTGCGCTCAACACGATGGCAATACCGGTTACTCCGCCAAAGGAGAAATTATTGGGAAATTTAAAGACATAGATGCCTCCCACCATAAGCAAAGTTTCTGCTGTGATGATCCCATATTCCGTCACACGGGTTATTACACGTTTGTTTTCTAAGCGCTTCCATACGCTCCCCCTGTTCATGACTGCCTCCTGAATCTGTCTTTTTTCACAGTCATATTTTATCTCACGATTGCTACACAATCACGTTGGACGTCCATCCGATCGTTTCCTGCTGTGAATAAAGTTATTTTATCACAGCCGTACCTGTTTTTCCAGTCCTATATTGTATAACAGTTCAGCCCACGCCTTTCACAAAGCGCAAACACCATTAACTACAAAATGGTGCAAGCTCCAGGCGGATAAAATACCCCTGTTCATGGTTACAAACCGGACATCGCTCAGGAGCTTCCTTGGATTCCAAAACAAAACCGCATTTTAAGCACATCCATTTTGTTTCCACATTGGACACAAAAAGCTGATTATCCCGCAGCAGCTTGGCGAAGGCTCCGAAGCGATCTCCATGGAGCTTCTCAATCTCGGCAATCATGTGGAAGGAGCCGGCTACCTGGTCAAAGCCCTCGCTTCTTGCGGTGTCGCCAAAATGCTTGTATACATCATCGTGTTCCTCATACTCGTTGTGCTGAGCCATTTCCAGAAGTGTCGTCACCTGGGGGCTGATATCTACGGGATAGCCTCCATCGATGTGAATGGTCTCTCCAGCCAATTCCTTCAGATGTTTGTAAAATACCTCCGCGTGCTCCCGTTCCTGATCCGCGGTGAAGTTAAATACCTGCTCCACCACATACAGGCCGCTTTCCTTCGCCTGATAAGCTGCAAAGGTATAGCGATTCCTGGCCTGGCTCTCACCGGCAAAGGCTCTCATTAAATTTTTCATTGTCTCACTTTGTTTAAAATCAACTGCCATGGATGATACCTCTCTTTCCATGGCAGTATATGTAAATTTTGATTTCACTATTCACAAAATGGACATTCAAACTCTCCGGATTGTGTTTCCTTTTCCTACAGATTGATTATTCGCGCTACCTCCCAGAGATTGGTGATCTCATAATCCGTATTTATGCCCTTTGTATTCTCCAGCTTTGTGGGATTATACCAGCAGCACACAATCCCGGTCCTGTTTCCTCCCAACATATCGCTGGTCAAGGAATCTCCCACAATCATGACTTCCTTCTTATCGTAGTCTCCAATCTTCTTCCATACATGATCAAAAAATCCAATTCCGGGCTTCTCAATCCCTATCTCATCCGAGATAAAAACATCGTCAAGCAATCTATCAAGCCCCGACTTCTTCATCTTCCGCGTCTGCGCTGTGCGGGTTCCATTGGTCACTGCATACTGCTTCACTTTTCCCTTCAGTTTCTTCACCAGCTCATAGCCGTCATCATTAAAAAATACCGTATCTCCCAACCGTTCCTGGTAATCCGCATTGAAGGCTGGTACCACATCTACCGAAAGACCTTCCTGACGGAAAAATTCTTCGAATCTTCCTTCCAGCACTTCTATCTTGCTGAGTTCTCCACGTTCCAGGCGCTCCCAGTACACTTTGTTAATGGCAGAATACCTCCCGACCATTTCATCTGTACACTCACCCAGCCCAAACCTGGAAAAGCAAGCCTGAATCGCATATTTTTCAGATTTCATAAAATTTAGTAATGTCCCGTCAATATCCCAAAGTATTACCTGCATTCTTACACCTCTTGTATCCTGGAGTCTCAGTAACATTTATACACACTTTTCCTCTTCGAAAACTTCCAAAATAATATTCTGCTTTTTATGAAAAGCATATCATATTTTAAGTATAAAGACAATGCACTCTCTATTTATAAGTTATTTTTTCATTACGTTTTTTCATGTCCCATATGTAAGATATATTTCAACCCACACTTCCGCAAGTCCTGGCCTGTCCCAGACTTGTAATTTCAATCCACGCTCCCGCGAAGGGAGCGACATGAGATAGTCCTTTAGCTCGTCAAAAGACCAGCTATTTCAATCCACGCTCCCGCGAAGGGAGCGACCAATTGCTTTTCAAGCGCTTCGTAGGATTCCTGGATTTCAATCCACGCTCCCGCGAAGGGAGCGACCTTTCTGCTCCTCTGGCAAATATCCCGTATAGTCCATTTCAATCCACGCTCCCGCGAAGGGAGCGACTAAGCCCGGTCGTATACGACAGCGACACCGGAGTTATTTCAATCCACGCTCCCGCGAAGGGAGCGACGTGTTTGCGTAAATCAAATCAATTATCGGATTTTATTTCAATCCACGCTCCCTTCGCGGGAGCGTGGATTGAAAT
>CABQGZ010000020.1 GCA_902463835.1 uncultured Lachnospiraceae bacterium | reverse complement strand
GTGCAGCTTCGGGATTTCATTCCGGTTTTTCTGGAAAAAATCAGAGAGATTGCCGCAATGGATCCGGATCAATATCTGGATAAAACGAAATGGGCGGGAGAACGCAAACAGCTGTTGAATGTTGTCTGGAGGATAGAGAATGATTTTGTACAGCAGATATCTTCGGCCGCATATAGTGACCATAATATCAAGCAGATCGAAAAATATGTGGAGGAGCACTGCAGCGAAGATATTACGTTAAGAAAGGTAGCGGAGATATTTTTTTATAATTATTCTTATTTGTCCAGGGCCTTTAAGGAGCGGAAGGGAAAAAGCTTTTCCGCCTATCTGACTCAGGTGCGGATGGAGAAGGCGAAGAAGCTTTTGACGGAGAACAATATGAATGCCATCGAAGTGGCTGGAATGGTGGGCTACAGTGAATATACTAACTTTCGGAAATCCTTTGCGAGCTACAGCGGGGTGTCACCGTCTCAGTATGTGGATCTTTGGAGAATGAAAAAGGATAAAAAGAAATGAAAAAGAAGCACAGATGGCTTTTCTATATAAGAGGCTCAAAACTGTTTATTGTGATATTGATGGTGATCCTGCTGATCTTTTCCGGGAGTGTGATCTGGGCGGAGATAAGGTATCGGAACGTGCAGCTGCAAAATATGTATGAGCAGGAGAATGACAGACTGAAGCTTGCCCTGGAAAAAGAGTTGAATAAATGCGTCAATATCGCGCGAAATCTGACCATTGTGCGAATCAGCGTTTTGCCGGAAAATTACACGCCGGAGGAATACCGGCAGTATTATGCGGAGATCAAGCAGGTGGCGGCTATTATGCTGGTTTCCGATCAGATCGCTTCCGTGCGGCTGAAATACCGGGAGGATTATATCGAGCATAACACGGCGGACACCTATGTGCGCGCGGATTTGTCGGGTTCGGCGTTTTCCTGTGATTATAACGCAAATACGCAGCTTTTCTTTTATGAGGACGAGCCGAAATGGCTTTATATGCGGTATGTGCCCGCCAGCGTGACCACGGGGGCGGAGGAAGTGTGGATGAAGCTGTCTCTGGGAGCGCTGAGTGAGAATTGCGTGCAGGACGTAAACGATGAAATGAACAGCTATCTGGTTTCACAGGGGGGAGCGGTACTTGTGGCCTCCTCCTACAGCGAGATCGGGAAAAATATTCAGGAGCTGTATGGAAAGGAAGCGGACTTGCATTGGGAGGAGTCGGAGCTTGGAGCGGGACTTACCGTCTTGAGTGTATTTTCCACCGATTATTACAGCGCGTATCTGAGCGGGGGGCTTTTGACGGGCGGAGTCTTCTGCATCATCTTTTTCATGTTGGTGCTGGCGCTGATCTATATTTGCTACCGGTTTTTTATTAAGCCTATTGAAAATGTTCTGGAATCCATCGGGCCGGAGCAGGATAAAAATGAATATGATAAAGATGTGCTTAATTACATCGGCTCGCATATCGCTAGGTTACACGGCCGGAATATGGATCTGGATGAGAAGATACAGCAGGCGTTAAAAGAACTGAAATGGCAGCAGCTGGTTTCTTTCCAGCTGCAGATAAAACCACATTTTCTTTCCAATACGCTGTCGGCTATCAGCTGGATGGCGATGGAGGAATACGATTGTGTGGACAATCCCATATCCCGGGCGCTTACTACTCTGTCGGATATCTATCAGTCTTCTCTGGCCTCAGATGAGATTCTGGTTACAGTAGAAAAGGAGAAGCGGGACACCGAAAAATATATTCAGATCCTGATGCTTCGGTACGGGGATACGCTGTCGGTGGACTGGGAGGTGGAGGAAGAGCTTATGCATGAGCTGATCCTGAAAAACAGTATTCAGCCTCTGGTGGAGAACTGTGTGGGCCACGCCTTTGATTCCATAGAGAAGGAGAAGCGGATCCACATTTCCGTGAAAGGCCAAAAGGAGCGGATCGTCGTGTCCGTGACCGATAACGGCATCGGGATTCCGGAAACGCAGCTAATAGAACTGAGACGAAGAATCAACGACAACGAGACCCAGAGCAAGGAACATGTGGGATTAAAGAATATTAACCGAAGGGTCAAGCTGCTGCACGGAGAAGAATACGGACTGTTTATAAAGAGCGTCGCCGGAGAATATACAAACTGCTATTTTGAATATCCCAAAGGAAAGACCTGGGAGGAAGGAATCTCGTAAAGCGGGATTCTTTTTTTATTCGAAAAGTAAAAATTCCTTCTAAAAGGTAAAATTGGCACCTAAAAGGTAAAACATTAATACAGAAAAAAATTGAATTTTATCGTAGAATTAATGTAAATACAGAAAGAAGGAAGGAAAAGTTATGGGTAGTTTGAGCAAAAAAACAAAGTTTTTTTCATGGATTCTGGTCATTGTGCTCGGAGTAAGCTGCTTGTGCGCAAGTCCGCAGCCGGTAAAGGCGGCAGCTGCGTATCAGGGACAGGGAACCGCGAGCTCTCCGTATCTGGTGGAGACGGCGGACCAGCTGAACGGCATGCGGAATAATCTGTCCGCGCATTATAAGCTGGCAAATACCATCGATATGTCGTCCTTTGGGACGTTTGAGCCCATCGGGTACGAGGGGCAGCATTTTACCGGATCCTTCACCTGCGACACCAACACTGACGGAGCGCCCAGGTATGTCATCAAGAACTTAAAGATTTACATTGACGCGGGAGAAAAGTACGGTCATAAGATCGGCAACGCCGCCAGCTATTCGGATTACGTCGAAGGAAAGAATAAGTGGCAGGCAGGACTGTTCGGTTATACGGAGGGCGCGACCATTAAGAACATCGCCCTGCTGGACGCGGAAGTGACCAATACGGTTGTGGGACAGAACAGCACCAACAGCGATTATTCCGTAAACCCGGGACAGAACAGCACCACCCAGTCTGCCGGGATTCTGATCGGCTCCGCCATCGAAACCACGGTTTTTGGCTGTATGTCCAGCGGTTTTGTCAATGCGAAAAACAATAATACGGGCGGTTTGATCGGTTACGCCGTGGGCGGCTCCGTGACCAACTCCTATTCCACCGCTAGCGTGCAGTCCAGCGGTTACTGGGGGACGGGCGGTCTCATCGGAATCTGCGATAGCAACCTGTCCGGCTGTTTTGCTGCCGGTAATGTAAAGGGCGGCCCCACCGAGACCACTACCGGCGGCCTTATCGGTCAGATCGTAGAAGGCTCCACCATCATGGTTGTGTCCTGCTACTCCACCGGAAATGTTTCACCGGACGCCACCGGCTTCAGCATGATCGGCTACCGTACCACCTACGGCAAATGGAGAGAGGATATGGAGATCACGACCCAGAATATCTTAAACTGCTATACCACCGGTAATGTGGAAGGATATTCGGTGCTGCAGATCGGGGATTTGGTTGTGGAGAACAACAATTTCATTCTCAGCTCCGCCACCGGTCGTCAGGAGTATTTTAAGGCGGCTTCCATGGACGAGATCAAGACGGCGCTGGCGGCCTGCGGCGATTACGATGTAAGCGGAAGCAGGCCGGTGCTGAAAAATGTGGCTATGGTTTCAGACGCCTCCAATTATGTTCCGGGCGAAGTGAGCGATGCGGTTAATTCCCAGACGCCGGATGAACCGGGCGACGGAGATACCACGGATCCGGACGGTGATGAGACGCCGGGCGAGGTTCTGACCCAGGAGGAGATTACCCAGATTCTGAAAAATTTAAAGAGCGGCATCGAAGCCCTGCCGGAAGTGGAGAAGCTTACCATTTCAGATTACGAGACGGTTATGGCTCTGTATGGCGATTTTGAGCGGATCGGCGAGGAAAATCAGGAATTTTTGAAGGACGAATACAGGACGAAGCTGTTGGACGCGGTGGAGAAGATGGAGTCTCTGAAAAAGGGCGGACAGACCACGGTGGATGCGACTATATCCACAGCGGAGCTGCTGCTGATCATTGTTCTTACCGTGTTGGTTTTGCTGATCCTTGTATTCAACGTGATATGGTCTGTCTGGATTATAAGAAAATACCGTGGCCGGACAGGAAAAGAGAGGTTGGGGAGCAATGGCTAAAGCGGGTAACGTGATGTCAAAAAAAAGAAAAAAGGCATTGCTGAAGCGCAATATACCACTGTTTCTGATTGCCCTGCCGCCGCTGATTTATGTTTTTATATTCAATTACCTGCCCATGTTCGGCGTTGTGATCGCTTTTAAAAATTATAAGTACAAACGGGGGATTTTCGGAAGCGATTGGAGCGGCTGGAGCAATTTTAAAGCGTTTTTCCAGTCCAACGATGCCTTTTCAGTGATTGGCAATACCCTGGGATATTCCCTGGTTATGCTGATTTTGCAGGTGACGTTGTCCGTGGTGATTGCCCTGCTTTTGTACGAGGTGACAAGAAAAAGCCTTATCAAAACATATCAGACGGCGATTTTGATTCCGAGCTTTATCTCATGGGTGCTTGTTTCCTTCATCGTGTTTGCGCTCCTGAGCCATGAGTACGGAATTGTGAATAAGGTGATCGAGGCCTTCGGTGGGACCGCGATACAGTGGTATGACACGCCGAGCTACTGGAAGATCATATTACCCCTCGTATATCTCTGGAAGATATGCGGGCAGAGCTGTATTTTGTATTATGCGGCATTGATGGGGCTCGATCCAAGCTTATATGAAGCGGCGGATATCGACGGTGCGGGACGCTGGGCAAAGCTTACGAAGATCACCTTGCCGGAGCTGGCTCCCATTATCTGTACGGTATTGATCCTTGGCGTGGGCGGAGCCATGAACGGAAACTTCGGTCTGTTCTTCCAGGTGCCCCGTGAGTCGCCGGCGTTGTTCTCGGCTACGGATGTGATTTCTACCTATGTATACCGAACGCTGCAGAGCGGAAACATTGGCGTCAGCGCGGCGGTAGGCCTGTTCCAGTCGGCTGTGGGTACGGTTCTTGTGGTGCTGGCCAATTTGGCTGTCCGAAAAATTGACAAAAACAGCGCCATGTTCTAAAGGAGGTGAAAAGGGATGAAAAAGAAAAGAGCACCGTTTAAAATATTTGTACATTGCTATTTCGTGCTCTACGCACTGGTCTGCATTGTACCGTTTATTCTCCTGATCGCAATTTCCTTTACGGAAGAGTCCGTAATAAAAGACGGCGGCTACAGCCTGATACCCAAGGTGTTTTCCACGGCGGCATATCAGTACGTGTTTCGGGATCCATCGTCCCTGATCCGGGCATATGGTGTGACCATCATCTCTGCTTTCGGCGGAACGCTGATCGGCGTGGTTTTGATGGCTGCCCTGGGTTACGTGCTTTCCAGAGAAATATTTTTGTTTAAAAAAGGAGTTAACGTATATCTGCTGATTACCATGCTGTTCAGCGGGGGTATCGTTCCTTCCTATATTATCAATACGCGGTATCTTCACCTGAATAATAACATCGGGGTTTACCTGGCGCTTAACATCTTTAGCGCGTATACGGTATTCGTGTTCCGAACGTTTTTCAAGGGAATTTCAGTCTCCCTAGTGGAAGCGGCGGAGATTGACGGAGCCACGGAGCTGGCCATTATGGGCCGGGTAATTCTACCCATGTCCAAGGCGGTTCTGGCAGCCATGTCCTTTACCAGCATTGTGAGCCGCTGGAATGATTTTGAAGTGCCGCTGTATTATATCACCAAATCCAGACTTTACAATCTTCAGTATCTGTTACAGCAGATTTTGAACGAGGCGGAGTTTCTGGAGCAGCTGAAGAAGACCATGGTGGGTGTGGACATTATCGGAGACATCCCCACGGAAACTTTGAAGTTTGCCATGTGTATTCTGGCGGCGGGGCCGGTATTGTTCCTGTTTCCGTTCTTCCAGAAGTATTTTTCCAAAGGTATGATTGTAGGTTCCGTGAAAGGCTGAGAGCCTTCCGGAATATGAGATGTCCGAACATCGGACAAGAGCTAAGAAAGGAAGAAAAAAGATGAAAAGTGTAATAAGACGCTTGCTGTGTGTTCTTGCCGTGCTGCTTGTGGTGGCCTCCTTCGCGTGCTGCGGCGGCAAAGAAGGGGATGATCCGGATGAGATGGTGACCATCAGGTGGGCGATTTTCACCGGAGAGCAGGAGGATACCCAGATGGTGATGGAAGAAGTCAACAAGAAGCTGGCGGAGAAGCTTCCTAATACCGAGATCGAAATGATCCTTGACAGCTCCATGGCCACAAAATGGCCTATGTGGATGGCTGGAGGAGACGAGATCGATCTGGCTCACGCCGGATTTGTGACAGACATTCAGACGGAGATCAACAACGAATCCTACATGCCCCTGAATGATCTTATCGAGGAATATGCCCCAACCTTGAAAGAGCAGAGAGAAGGGATTTTCAAAGACCTGTATAACTGCGGAACTTATAAGGGCGAGCTGTATGCCGTTCCCATTCCCCAGATTTACGTGAAGGATACGCTCACCATTACTATCCCGGATGAGCTGGCTCATTATCTGGATATCCCGGCGGTGGTGGACGAGTGCTACGGATCCTCCACCACCACAGAGAAGTTGTACGAGCTGCTGGATGAGTTTCTGACAAAGGCCAAGGAGGCAGGCACCATCGGCACGGACAAAATCAGTAGCCTGATCAATCCCGAGACCATGTATGCGCTTGCAAAGAGAGGCTATGAATTTATCGGCGGTGAAAATTCCGCTGTGTGCTACAAGATGGCTTCCGAGGGAGACGTTACCATTATCGACTTCCATACAACGGAGGAATTCAAGGCGTATGTCAAATGGATGAGCAAATGGAACAAGGACGGATTTGTGTCCAAGGATATTTTAACGGGTGGCACCGCCGGAAGCAAAATGTACCTGATCGAGTGCCACAATCTGGATCGGATGACGATGGGTGAAGACCATACTTTTGTGAAGACAGACGGCGTTTCAGGTGTTGACCGCAGATATATCTGCGTGACGAATCCGGAGAACGATTACAGAGGTTCCTCTACGTTGGGATATTTACAGACCTACGTTGCTATCCCCACCACTAGCACACATCCGGAGAGAGCCATCCAGCTTTTGGATCTTCTGTATTCCGAGGAGGGCTCCGAGATTCTGAATCTTTTGAACTACGGAATCGAGGGCGTTCATTATGAAAAGACCGCGGACAATGTAATCGCACCCTTTGATTATATCGGACAGGCGACTTCCTCTTCCAAGTACGGACTTCCGCCCTGGACCACGGCAAATATGTTCAACGCGTATATCGTTGCTCCATATACCCAGGAGACATACGATTATGCGGTAAATTACTTCGAGAACGAGAACGCCAAGCGTCCCACAACGCCCCTTTACGGATTTTTCTTTGACAGCGCAGAACTGACGCTGGATTTGTCCAATGTGGGTCTGGTGAACGCGGAATATGAGCTGCAGCTGACCAGTGGTGTGTTTGAGGATTACGCTTCTGTGTACGATACGCTGCTGAGCAAAACGAAGTCTTCCGGCTTAGACAAAATCATTGCGGAATATCAGAAGCAGGCGGACGAGTACATCGCGTCAAAATAACAGGACAAAAAGGAGATTGCCTTTATGAAAAAAATGCGGACTATAATAGGGGCTGTCCTGCTGGCGTTTGCGGTCTTTGCCTCGGCGCTGTATATCCCGGCGGAGGCTGCCGGCGACACGGCGCAGGTTTCTGTGCGGACGGCAGTGGGCAAGGAAGGAACCTATACGGATATGGCGGAATTCTCCATGGAGGATACAGTTTATCTGATTCTTCATTTCAGCGGGATCGCCGATACAGGCATTCAGGGAATTGCCTTTGACATCACCTACAACGCGGACGCCTTGATCTTAAGTGACAATACCTATGCGGCACTGGCGGATCAGGACGCGTCCCTCTATAAATACGGCAATGGGAACCGGGTTTCCATCCTTTGGGATACGCTGTCTGAAAAAACTGTATTCAACCAGGATGTATTCTATATTGCTTTCAAGCCCAAGAAGGTAACGGCGGATACCAGCCTGCCCTTCTCGGTGACGGTAAAGGAGCTGTATTCGGCAGAGACGGATAATCCGGACATTATCCATAACGCAGGCGCGTCATTGCCCAAGGAATGTACGGCGGTTCTGCTTTCCGGCGTGATCGCGGAGAATTTCCTTACGGAGCTTCTTTCCGCGGTGGAAAAGCTTGAAAATATCACCAAGGATTCTCTGGACGACATCGTAACGGCAGAGCTTCTGTGGAAGGAGCCCGGCTTCAGCAGCTATCAGAAGCAGTATTTTATGGAAGAATATCCCGAGGAATACTCCCTTCTCAGCACTGCACGGACAAGGTATAATCAGGCGCTGAACCAGATCAAGATTGAGGAAATCAATCAGCTGGTGGAGAAGTATAATACCGATTATGCAGATGTTTTGGCATTGACAACGGAAAACGTAACCCCCCAGGATGAGGAGGCGGTTCTGGCGGCACAGACAGCCTATGAGGTCTTGCCCACCAGCGTTACCACCAGACTGGATCAGGGGATTCCCGCTCTACTGAAAGATCTTTTGAGCCGGATCGAGGAAATAAACGACGCCCGGAAGGAAGCGGAAAGCTACGTCGAGAACTACGGCTATCTTACGGACGTGACGGACGTGATGCTGGACGAGGCATTTGAATTATACAGCACCGCGGTGGACGAAGCGGTTATGGTATATGACATACTCTCACCGGACGCGCAGACGCTGGTTTCCAATCTGTACGGCAAGATTCTGGAGCTCAAGGAGAAGATTGACGCGAAGACAACGGAGGATGAGGCCAAGGCTGCTGTTCGTGCAGAGGTCAATGCGTTTCAGCAGAAATGGCTGAAGGTGTTTACCCTAAACAGCGGAAACGTGACGGCCTATGACAGAACTGCTATCGAAATGGCGTTGGCAGATTACGAGAACCTGAGCGCGGAGGCAAAGGAAAGCCTTACGGCCAGAATCACTATGCTGAAGAATCTGCTGACGGTGATCGAAGGAATAGAAAAGCCGGACGACGGCGGAAACGGAAACAGTGGCGGAGACGGCGAAACGCCCGGCACCTCAGACGGCGGCAAGACCACCGTTGTGGAAAAAGAGGTGCTTGTCACCGTCAAGGAATTTATTTCCAGGAATATGTCGAAGATCGTGTGGGTGCTGTTTGTGCTGCTGGCGGCTGCTGTAGCTTCGCTGCTGTTCCCGCTGATCATGACGATTCGGTATAAAAAAAGAAACGAGAGTACAAATCCATCACAGAATAACGAAGGAAAGGAGGAATAAACATGCGCTTTCAGAAGATACTGAAACCCGTTCTGGCAGTGGCTTTGGTTGTGTGCGTAGGAGCGGGCGTGGGGCTGACCGCATTGAGAACCAATGCCAAGGATCTGGTAATGATCGAAGAACAGGAAAATTGTGATCTGCAGTATTTGTCCCTGGACGGCAGGCATAACGAGAACGTGTGGGAGCAGAAGGGAAACCTGACCCAGAGCGGAGGAATGTATGTACTTAAGTCCAACGGCTGGGGGCAGTGGTCCACCACGGACAATCTTGCTATGGGATACAAGGAGGTTGCCTTCAATTACAGCGACAAAGCCCAGATCACAGTAGAGACCACCATGACTTCCTTTGACGGGGCTCAGAGCAACGCCGGAGCCGGTCTGATGATCCGTACCGGTACAAATCCGGGCAGCGCCTGTATGATGCTTCACTTCCGTCCAAATGAGATCATGATCACTTACCGGATGAAGGACGGCGTTGATTCGGTGCAGGGAAAAACCCTTTCCATCCCCACTAAGGGGCTGTATCCGGTTACTTTTAAGGCGGTTGTGATCAAAGGCGAGAGCAAGGTTCATTGTTACTATAAGACGACCGGAGAGTATGTGGAATTTGGAACGGCGCCTATGATTTACGGCGACAAGCTGTATATCGGAATCTCCGATTATTCCAATCTGTCCGAGCACATGGCCACGGCGAATTTTTCCTCCTTCAGCTACAAGGTGGAAGCACCGGAAGGATATACCATCATCGGCGACGGCGGTTCGGGTGAAACGCCGGAGCCAGAAGAGCCGGAGGATGTACTGCCGGAGGATTATCCGGTGGCGGAGGACGTGCTCTTAAGCGAAACCTTTACTGATGGATCCATGTTCGACGGAGAGGAGAGTGTGACGAATCCCATCTGGAAGAGCAACGCGCAGGAGGCCAACATTGTCACCAATGAGGAAAAGACCAACCGCTACTTAAGCCAGTATATGATGGACAATATCTATTATACGGCAGGGGATCAGGGCTGGACGGATTATCAGCTGTCTTCCCAGTTCCGCTATACCAAGGAATACTCTGAGCAGGAGCAGAATCAGCTGGTGTACCTGGTACGGTATACGGATATCGACGGATACGGCTATATGTATTATTACGTGAGCTTTCGGACGGTTCCGGCTGCCAACGCCGCAAACAACAAGTATCTGTTGGAGTTGGGGCTGGTGGACTCCGCCAAGAATCTGTACAGTGAAAGAAAGGTGATGACAAGCGTGCCGCTGAATTACCTGACGGAGGAGTTTATTGATCAGTGGCATACCATCGATATCCAGGCCTTTGATAATACCATTACCGTGTTCCTGGACGGAACAGAAATGTTGAGCTACGCAGATTTTTCCGCTCTGTGCAAAACAGAAGGAAGCATCGGATTTATGACCAACATGGCAGCCGTGGATATCGACAATATCACCGTCACAAAGATGGTAGATCTGTTGGGCGGGGATTACGACAATCGTATCGGCGGGAACTGGAACGAAGAAATCCCGGATTATCTTAAGGAATTTGAAGATAAAGGCTTGCCATATTAAAGGAGGAAGGTAGATGAAAACGAGAATGAAAAAAGCGGCGGCGCTGCTGCTGAGCATGTCGATGGTCGTTTCCTGCTTTTCGGTGATGTCGGGCGAGCATTCGGCGGATAAGGTACTGGCGTCCGACGCCTCCTTCGAATTAAAGGAAACGGAGGATTTTGAGGATGACGTATACACCGGCACGCTGTGGGAGACCCTGGTAGTCAACACCGCTGGAAAATATCCCACCACCAATGCAAACGCAAGTGTGATAGAGCCGTTTCAGGTGGTAAGCGATCCGGATGACAGCGGGAATCGGGTACTGATACCAAATCGGTCAGATACGGAAAAGGGACCGGTGGTGATGATGTATAAGGATGGTCTTTTGCCCTACGAGAGCATTACGTCTGTCTCCATGGATCTGAAGTTTTCCAATGCAAGCACCGGCGGAAATGAAGTGGACAAGCTGGCTACAGTGGTGCCCTTCTATATGCTGGCGGCCGGAGACCATACGGAGGGTACCGTCATCACCGTTCAGTTTTTCACCAAGGACGGATACCTGTATGCGAGGTGCGGAAACAATACCACTTATGCCTCCAGAGAGGTGGGCAACTCCGGTGTGATCGTAAATTGGGAGGATAAGTCCATCTCCACCGAAGACTGGATCCATCTGGAAATGAGCTACGATTATTCCAGATGGCATGAGTCAAGGCTTGGAATTACTTATAAGTTTACCGACGCAAAAGGAAATGTTGCCCAGACCACAATCCCCTACGATCTGGTCCTGGCAGATACCGGTCTGGGCGGAGATTTCTTCCGGTTCGGCATCGGCAGCTACTGCGGCAATGATTTGACGTACTTTGACAACGTGACCTGCACCACAGACCTGGCGGAAAAGGACGTGGTTCCGGGGTTCTATAAGACATACGAGTCCTTGTTCAGTATGCTTTTGTGGGATTCGGCTTACGCGGATCTGCTGGACCGGGCGGCCAATGATTTTGCAGGGCTGGACGCAACCAGCAAGCAGGTGCTGGCGGAAAGCGGAATTCTGAAGGATCTGGGCGAGGCGCTGGCAGATACGGGAGCAGCCTCCGAATACGATGCGTATTGTGAAAAATGGGTGCTTCTTCTGGCGGCGGAGGACATCACGAATCTTGAACTGTCGGATATCGAGGACGCCATCGCGGACTATAACGGTCTTGGGAACGTGGCGAAGATGCTTCTGTATGCGGAGAAGAAGAAACTGGACAGCTTCTTCAGTGAAGGCGGTCTGTATCGGCCGGAGGATGATTATTCTCCTTACGACTATAAGTTTGAGGATGAGCTGAATCCCTTTGAGTCCATCTTGCCGGATTTATCAGCGGTCAATCAGATTGTGGAGGATCCCACGGATCCGGAGAATCATGTGCTGAAGCTCCAGGGCTATCAGTCCGTATTTCTGTTAAAATATTGGCCTCATCGGGCACAGCCGACGACGGTTACGTTTCGGGTTTATTCCCCGGATGTGTCCATGTGGGCGCCTTGGGAATTGCTGTTCTCCTATATTGATGAAGATAATTTCCAGTCAGTGCGGATCTATGATCCCAGCAATGGAAAAACGCGTCTGCAGAGTCGAATTGTAAGCGGCGGAACAGGAAGCGGCGACTATAACGATACGGATCTTGACTTGTCCGGATGGATGGAATGCACGTTGACCTTCGGAGATACGAACGTGCTGCTGCAGGTGAAGGATCAGAGCGGTAAGACCGAGTCCTTGTCGGTGCCTTTTAAGCCGGGCGGAGATTTCGGATTCGGCTTCCATGGAACAAATCCAAATTATATCGGTAAAGTGGCCTATGTGGACGATTTCCATGTGGAATTGAAGGATGGCCCCGGAGATTTCGATAACGATGAAAAGCAGACAGAGATCAACATCTATTTTTCCGGAAATACCTTTATGAAGCCCAACGAGACCCTGACCCTCACCGGCGAGGATCTGTTTGAAACCACGGGAGATATCCATATGGGACGTCTCACAGATGCTCTGACGGACGTGAAGAATCCTTCCGTTATGCCTCAGGTAGTATCTCAGACATCCTACGATACCAATGGGGATCTAAGCAATATCCTGGCAAATCAGGCCCTGCATATTTACGATCCCACCACCAGCTATCCGGCGGAGGTGCTGCAGCGTGCTTCCAACGCCATAAACGTGGTGATTCCGGCGAAAATCGGGGAGGCAGGCATTTATGCCGTGAAGCTCACCGCTTTGAAGGAGGGGGGAAGCGACAAGGTGATCTATGTCAACCGTCCGGACGTTTCCTTTGTGACCGGCGATGAGGGAGATATCGCCACCCACGGCGGACAGATCCAGATCGTCGGAAGCAATCTTGCACCCACCGGCGAAGCAAAGGACGTTACTGTCAAGCTGGTATCCAAGGCGGATGGAACCATTTATATGCTGCCAGAGACGACGGTATCGGCAGATGAGGACAACGCATATTCCGTGACGGCGGTCATTGGCAGCGAGATTCCCTTTGGCGATTATGAGGTATATCTGCACAACGGCTATGGCGATAATACGGTCTGGTCTGTGCCCTCCGTGATCACGGTCGGAGCCTCTCCCAGAGATTCCTGGCCCAAGACCGTATTCAATGTAAAGAGCTATGGGGCTGTGGGTGATGCGGTAACCAACGATACTCCCGCCATCATCCGGGCGCTGGCGGCTGCCGCGGAAAACGGCGGCGGCGTAGTATACTTCCCCAAGGGTGTATATTCTGTGGTGACCACCCTGGCCATTCCGGAGCGAGTTACGCTGCTGGGAGAGGATCCCATAAACAGCGTGATCCGTTATCAGGCCAGAAGATGGCAGTACGGACAGACCCCCGGCTCCCTGATTTCCATCATCGGAAATACGGAGATCAAGAATCTGGGAATCCAGGGGACACGCTATACCAATATTATCAAATGTTACCGTCCCTACCAGTCCAGATTCGGAACGGATATTGACAATCCGAACCGTAGTCAGGAAGCGGACAACATTTACTTTACGAATGTAGAAATGCGTTTCACCATCTACGCAGGTGTGCCTACGGGCGGCGGTGGCTCCGGCGTATGGATCGGCAATCTGTCCCGGGAGGAGATCACCACTCTGGTGGCTGCGGAAGTGGCCAAGGGCGTCATCCTGGATTTCCGGGGCGGCACCAACAACCTTCAGCTCAATGGCATGAAACTGGATTCAGATGCCATCAAGACCAACGGCGGCTCCGGCGGAGGTGTGACCATGCGAATCTGGGGGCGTCAGGTGCAGATCAGAAACTGCGAATGGTCCGGCTATTCCCTGGCGGCAACCGCCTACGGACTGGTAATGGAGGACTGTGACCTGTACGGACCGGGCTTCAACCCTTGCGGAAACGGGTTTTATATGTACAACAACTATCTGCATGACTCCTGGGGCAACAACCGTGAGCTTCTTACCACCGACGGTTTCGCAGCGGAGCGGAATATCCGTCTGCAGTTTATCGGAAATAATCCGGAGCTTATGAAGCTCTACACCGGCAGCAGCGAGACCGACGAGACAGCCTACCTGTTGAGCTCCGGTTATTGGGCGGTTCCCTCTTACGAAGGATTTAATGTGATTGTAAAGGATGGCCAGGGTCAGGGCCAGGTGCGCCGTATCAAGAAGCTGGTTTCTCGTATTGTAACGGAAGCGGAAGGCGGAGACGGCCATACCCATACAGTTATATACCTGGACAATCCATTTACGGTGGCCATCAACCGGAATTCCACGGTGGATATCCATGAGCCCCGTGTGGATATGTATTTTATCAAAAACAGATTCCGGGAGGGCGCGGCCTCCGGTTCCTACGGAACCATGATCAACGCGGTGTGGGAGGGCAACGAGTTCTCTCGCCATGAAGGCCAGTATTTTGACGTTCACGAGGGCAGCCTGTGGTATATTACGCTGCGGGATCAGAGACATTATGAAGCCATTTACATGCATGGAGAAGGCTTCGGCAGCTCCGGAACGGCAGCAGAGGTAGTGAACCAGCAGTTCCTGGCTTCCTCCCTACGTGCCAACACAGGCAATTTCGCCTCCGCGATCCTGGGCTTTAGTATGCGGTCCTGTGAGTTTGACGGCTATGGATTCAAGATGGGGCAGACATCTGCTGGAGACGGAAACAGTGGCTTTGTCATCGAGGATTGTACCTTTGAGAACAGAAGCAGTGCCATTGACTTAGCCAGCGGGCAGGCCAGCGGCCAGACAGCGGTATTGATCCGCAACAACCACTTCGAGACAGACGAGATATTCGGACGAGATCAGGACAACATCGACAAGATCGTAAATTCCGGAGCACTGAACCGTCAGGGTTATCCCCGTTTCCTGGTGGTGAGTCTGACCTATGATCCCGATTGTATCTGGATCGGCGACGTGAATCTGGATGGCTTTGTGACAGTGAAGGATACCATAGAGCTTCGGGCATTTTTGGGCGGCAAGAAGAGTCTCAACGCCACCCAGCAGCGCAGCGCCGACGGAAATCAGGATGAGAAGATTTCTTTAAAGGACGTTACTGCTATTCGGAAGATGATCGCAGGTGAGTTGGATCTGGGTAAGTACGATACATTGTCCGTGACTGCCAACAAGGAGAACGGATTTGAGTATTTCAGTTCTAATATCGGGGCAGACGGTACCCTGAAGAATTTAGGCGCGGTATTCTCCACCAACGCAGGATTATGGCCTGTAAACCGGAAGCTGGAACGTGTTCAGCTGGAACTGGCCGCGCTGATGCAGGGGGCCGGTGATAGGTTTATGCGTCTGATTTACGATTATACAGACGATCAGAATTATAAGGCTTTGGAAGTTCGGGAATCTGGCGGCGGCGTACTCTATATGTCTTATGTAGACGTGGTAAATGGAACAGCGTTCACACCTACCGGCGTTACGGCGAGCAACGGCGTGGCGCTTGGTACATCGGCAGCCTGGACACCCAACGTATCGGTGGGACTTAAAACAGGAGCGCTGATAAAGGTTGAAAATGTAGATGAATCCAACGTGACCTTTACTTTTACCAGCGCCAACGGTTCGGAGAGCTTTTTCACCACGGTGACGGCGAAGGATGGATCCGGCCTGAAATTCGGGGAGCCGGGTGATCCGTTCTATGTGATGTTCAGCGATAAGCTGGAAGCGAAGCCGGTGTTTACCTCGATCGCCTTAAGCTGGGGAAATGAGATTAAAAACAGCGGATCAGGTGAGAACCCGGGCGACGGCGGAGAAGAACCGGGCGACGGCGGAGAAGAACCAGGCGATGGCGGAGAAGAACCGGGCGACGGCGGAGAAGAGCCGGGCGATACGGGAGCTGCTTTCGTGGATAACAAGGACAACAGCTTTGAGCATTACAGCCTGAGCCTGGGAACAGACGGAAGCGTAGACATAAGAAATACCGTTTTCACCATGAACGCCGGGCTGTGGCCTGCGGACAAGATGATAAAGACAGTAGAACTGGATCTCTCTGTAACCATGCAGAGCAGTGAGGAGCGCCGTATGCGTCTGATCTACGATTATACGGACGAAAAGAATTATAAGGCTTTGGAGGTTCGGGAATCCGGCGGCGGCGTACTCTACATGACATTCATGGATATG
>CABQGZ010000019.1 GCA_902463835.1 uncultured Lachnospiraceae bacterium | reverse complement strand
GTGTGGATGCCGGCAGGCGGCAGATTGCGGTTGAATCTGTCTATCATGCCGATACGACTCCCTATGGGGTGACGAACTCTTCCTACACAGAGGCGCCGGCTGCGGCAAAATAAGAGAGATATGAAAGAAAAGAACAAAGGAAAGAGGTGCCAGAATGAAGATGGAATATACGATTCCCGAGATGAAGATAATGCAGCTGGAGCAGGAAGATATTGTTACAACCAGTGGGGACGGTTGGAATCCGGACGATGACTCCACGGAGATTATTTCCAAGTGGTGAAGACTGGAGTCCTGCAGCGGATGGGGTTCTGTTAAGGAGGCGACAGATATGAATCAGAAACAACGGTATGTTGTGCTGGCCGGAAGTGCGGTGATGCTGGCAGTGTTGGTGACGGCGGTTCTTGTATTCAATCAGAGAAAACAGGAAAAGCAGTCTGTGCCCCAAGATGTTGTCCAGGAAAATGGGGAAACGATTTCAAAGACAGCGACGGACCAAAGTGGGACAGAAAATGATGTACATACGTCAGATGATACGGGAAAGCAGGAGGCGGCGGAGACACCGGAAAATAAGAACACTGCAGGACATACTGGAAATAGCGAAAACGAGACAGATGCAACGGAGCTTGTAGAGGAGAAGAAGCCGCCACAAGACATATCAACAGGAATACCAGAGCCAACGCCTTCCGAAGGAGACGCTGGGGATTCTGGTCAATCAGAAGCATCACCCGTTGAATTGCCATTTGTGCCATATAGAGCAAACTAAAAAACACAATAAAGCAGGAGGGAATGAATCAAAAACGATTCATCCCCTCCTGCTTTACCATAATAGATTGATTCCGGTACTGCTTTGGTGTGACGGCCACATTCTTTTTGAAAAAATACGCGAAGGAGGACGGTGTTACGAATCCAACGGCATTACCGATATCAGAAATCCGTTCCTGGGTGTCGGAGAGCAGCTGCTTTGCTTTTTCGATCTTCAGGCGGCAGACCATTTTCGAAAAGTTTTCGCCAGTTACCCGCTTGTACAATCTGGAGAGATAGGAGGGATTCATGTGCATATAGTCGGCCACTGCGGAGAGACAGCCCTCATACTCGAGATGCTGCTCTACGAAATCATAGACCTTCCGGGCAAAATGCGCATCGGTTGTCACGCAGGCATTTTGCGGCGGCAGCGAGTCTATCAGCTCCACCACATTTTTTAGGATCACATCGTCGCCTTCTGATTTGAGCAGAAACCGGGTGCCGGGATATTTCATGGCGTTGTAGATATTGTCAAAATCAGGATAGCCGCTGATGAAGAGAAAACGAATATCGGGGTATTGCTCCGCCAGGGAGTTGCGGAAGGTTATGCCATCCATACCGGACATCTTCACATCTGAAATGATCAGGTCTACGTTTTCATTCTGAATAATGAATGTGGCCTCGTAGGTATTGTACGCTTTGTAAATACAGCATCGGCTGCTGACATTGGAACTGTCAGTCAGTAATTTGGCGAGAGAATCCGCGATAAGAGGTTCATCATCAATCACAAGTACGGTATACATAATTTATCACTCCTTGTGAACATTATACCATTTATAACCAGGGAAAGCTATCGCCAAAAATATCCAATATCTTACTATTGTGTCGATTTTTTGCGTTTTGGATATTTCGACTGTTAATTGCAAATTTTATTTGATATAATCGAAAAACAAAAAAGGAGGGGGGAGCATTATGAAGTTCCAATGTTTGCGTCTGCGCTACACATCTGCTAAGGTGGTGGCGATCATAGTGGCGTCTCTGATCCCGCTGATTCTCCTCACGGTCATATTCATAACCACCAATTACTACAGCGCCAGGAAACGGGTCACATCGGCAAACAGCCAGACGGTTGAATATGCCTCCGTCAGTATATTCAACAGTCTGGAAAATGTTCAGATCCGGCTTTATCAGCTGCTGGATACAAGCGAGGTCGGGATGGTTACCATGCTCTCGGAGCCGGAGTCTTATGCGGAACGGCTCTACTACGCAAAGCAGATACAAAAGCAGCTGTTGAACATCAGCGTTTCCTCGGACTATGTGAAGGAGATTTTTCTGGTGACGGATACCGGAGATATCATATCCTCAACGGATATCGCAATGGGGGATAGACGCAAGGGTTGTACTGTGCTTTGGGATGCGCTTTTGGAGAAAGGGAGATATCTTGTTCGCGACGGAACGGTGTATATGCTCACAAGGATTGATCTTGATCCGGATCAGAGGGTGACTACCATGGTGACGGAACTGGATGAGAACAGTATCGTGAAAGTCCTGTCAAAGCCTTTCGATACGGAGAACAGCAGCTGTCAAGTAATCATCTCCGAGAGCTCCTATGCGTGGAGTATAGCGGCAGATGGCAGCAGCCAGGAGCTTTGGGACTTTGCGAAAGACATGAAGACGGATTGGAACGGCAGAGATATCCGGCTGAACGGGAAGAATTATACGGTGGTTTCCGCTTCCGATTCCCTGCTGGATATGACGTTTACGGTGCTGATCGCGGGGAATCCGTATGTGGAGGATCTTTTGTTTGTTGTTCTGATTGGATTGACGGTGCTTTTGACGGGAGTCATTCTGAAAATTGACCGGGAGTTAATCCGGCGCATTGTTGCGGAACCGGTCAATACCCTTGTGGCTGCGCTGGAGAATACGGAGCAGGAGAGATACGAGGCAATTCCGAAAACCTCCGGGCAGGATGGAGACTTCCAATATATCACCAATCGGTTTAACGCGCTGATCCATAAGCTTCAGCAGGGAACGATTACCATGTATGAGGAAAAGATGCGGACCCAGGAAGCGGAGCTCAAGCATATGCAGGCCCAGATCAACCCTCATTTCCTGTACAACAGCCTGTTTACCATCTCGAGACTTTCCAAGGATGGCAATTGTCAGCTGGCGGGGGAATTTTCAAACTATCTGGCAAAATATTTCAGCTATCTGACGCGCTCCGGATCCCCCTTTGGGGCACTGGAGGATGAGATGAACCACCTGGAGGCATATATTAAGATTATGAGCTTCCGGTTTTCCAACCGCATCCGCACCGTGATTGAAAATGAGGTGAAAAATACGAGGCTGCAGATTCCGAAGCTGATTATCCAACCCCTGGCTGAAAATGCCTTTGAACATGGGCTTAAGGATACGCTCTCCGACGGAGAACTCTATATTCATCTTTTTATGGAGGGGGATATACTTACGGTTACCGTCCGGGACAATGGCGGAAATGTCACCAAGGAGCGGGTGGAGGAGCTGAGAGAGGAGGTCTGTGCCGGGGAAGAAAGCGATAAATGTACGGGACTTTACAATGTGAACAAGCGTCTTTGCCTCTATTATGGGGAGGCCAGCGGGCTCCTGTTTGAAAAGAATGAGTGGGATGGCCTCACCGTCACCATACGGATCAATCTTTTGGAACGGGAGAATATACCAGGACAGAGAACGTCAGAGAAAGGAGATATTTAGAGATGGAAAAGCTTTATATTATGGCGCCGGAGAAAATCGGCAGGATCAACCCGGATATATACGGGCAGTTTGTGGAGCATATAGGCGGGGTGGTATACGATGGGATATGGGTGGGAGAGGATTCCGGAATTCCCAATATCCGGGGCTTTCGAAGAGAGATTGTGGATATGCTGCGGCGTATTCATGTTCCGGTAGTGCGCTGGCCGGGCGGCTGCTTTGCGGAGAGCTACGACTGGCGGGATGGAATCGGCGATCCCGCCCGGCGGCCCGTCCGGCGCAACTGGTGGATCCGGTGGGACGGAAAATATGAGACCAACCGGGTGGGTACTCATGAGTTCATGGACTTTTGCAGGCTGATCGGCGCGCGGCCCTACTTTGCCGCCAATCTGAATTCCTGTGACATACTGACCACCAGGGATTGGCTGGATTACTGCAATTCGCCTCAGGGCACCACCGATATGGCAAAGCTGCGGGAGACAAACGGGGTGTCAAAGCCCTTTGAGGTAAAGACATGGGGGCTTGGAAATGAGACCTGGGGAAGCGGCGGAAATATGTCGCCTGAGGCCTACGCGGAGGCTTACCGCAGGCTTGCGGTGGTATTTGAGAACACGGATGCGGATCTGGATCTGATCGCCTGCGGGCCGGATTCCTATGATTTTGCGTGGACACACGGTTTTATGAAAAATATTGCCGCATCCTACAGGCACATCTCCGGGTTTTCTCTGCATCACTATTGTTATTCCAGGGCGGACGCGCTGGCCTTTTCGGAGAACGACTGGTACAATCTGGCGGCGGACGCAGCGGAGCTGGACGGGCTGCTGAAGCGTCACTGGGCAATCATCAACGCCTATCACATGGAGGACAAAGCAAAGCTTGTGGTGGATGAATGGGGCTCCTGGAACCGGGAAGCGCCGGTAAGCGGTCCCGGCGGAAGGGAGCATCTGTTTGAGCAGGAGGTAACCATGCGCGATGCCATGGTGGCTGCCATCACGCTGAATATATTGAATAATCACTGTGACAAGGTGCGCATGGCCAATGCGGCACAGCTTGTGAACTGTATCCAGTCGCTGTTCTTAGCCAAGGGGGAGGACTGTGTCGCCACGGCAAATTATTACGTTTTTGACTTATACAAAGCCCACATGAACGGAACCGCGCTGCGCTGTGTGTGCGATTGCGGGGAAGTGGAATTTGCGGGGAAGGATCGGGCGCCAAGGAGGCTGGCAAAGGTATTTTCTTCGGCATCGGTAAAGGATGGTGTGCTGACGGTCACCGTATGCAATACCCAGACAGATCGGGAGGCTGTTTTTCAGCTGGAACCCTGCGGTATGAAGACGGAGGGAGAGCCGCGCTTTACGGTGCTCATGGGAAGGACGCTGAGCGATCATAACACATTTGAGGAGCCGAAGAATGTGGTGCCCCGCAGGATGGATGCTTCGGCGGACAACGTATTTGCGCTTCCGCCGGGAAGTATCGGCTGTATAGAATTAAAAATCAAAAATTAGACATTTTTGTCAATTATTCGTTGTACACAGGGAGAGATCCAGATGTTACCATAGAAATGACAGAAGAAAAATTTTAATTCTAAGGAGGTATTCATAATGAAAAAAGCATTCAGGAACACCATGGCAATGGTGGCTGCCGCCATTCTGTTGGGAACACATTGCGCGGCAAGCCTGGCGGCGCCGGAAGCGACAGCCGCACCTTTGCTGTATTCCCATTATACCTTTGACGGGGGGAATTATGGTAACTTCGGCTCGGAGGCTCTTGCCGGGGGAAGCGGAGCGGAGATCGGAGCATTCGACAGTGCTCTTTTGGGAAGTCCCTGGGTTGGGGATCATACCGATGGTACAGATAAAGGTCTGGGGAAGGGCTTTTCCTCCACAAATGCAGTGGAGCTGGCCAGTGATACGGTCACATTTGACACGTTTACAGCCTCCGCGTGGTTTGCCTGTCATCATATAGACGGCAGATCCAATGTGGGAAGTGTGCAGCGTATTCTTGGCAATGGAGGATACGGAGCAGCGGGCGGCTGGTATGTGGGCGTCCTGGTACAGAACAATGGCAGCACCTATATCGGCTGCAATATTGGCGGAGCCGGGGGGCATACGGAGTTTATCGATGTCACAGAATCCAAGGGCATTTATCTGGGCAATTCCTGGCACAATGTGATGCTGGCGGCGGACAGAGGCGCCGGGAAAGCATATCTGTATCTGGATGGAGAGAAGCTGGTGGATTTTGACGTGGAGGACAGCTGGTATGAAAGCGCGTCGGGAAAAGCATATATTGGCGGATACCGGGATGGAGATGCGGTAGCGGAGGGCTTCTGCGGATTCATCAGCGATGTGCAGAGCGTCAATCGTGTCATGACAGCGGAGCAGATTGCGGGGTATTGCGGCGCCAGTGTTGCGGATGCGGGGACGCTTCTCGCCGGACAGTTCGCCCAGGAGAATCCAACGCCTGAAAAGCCGGATGAGGGTGAGCAGAAACCGGACAATGGCGGACAAAAGCCGGATCAGGGAGAACAGAACCAGGAGGACAGCGGGCAGAAGGACGGTACGGTGAAGGGGCAGCTGAAGGAAAAAGGCGGTGTTCACTTTACCTTTGATACACAGAAGGACGAGTACGGTGTGGAGTCCGTAGGAAACGTACAGTATGCGGCCGGCCGTTCGGGAGCGGCCGGGGATTATGCCCTGAGCCTGGATGGAAACAGTTACCTGAAGCTGGATGCAAAGAATCTGGCGCTGGAGGGGGATTTTACCGTTGCATTCTGGACGAAGATGTCCCCGAACGGAACAAAGTACGATGGGGTGCAGCGGGTATTTTCCACCGGCGTCTGGGGAGCAGGAGAAGGCGGGTTCATGGTTGGGTTCTATAACAATCGGCAGAACGACAGCTGGTCTAAGGTGGTAACCGGCGTGGGTTCCTCCAACCCCAACATGAACTGGTCGGATGCGATGACGCTTCTGGATGATAACAATTGGCATCAGGTAACCGCGGTTTTTTCGGGCAGCACCAGGAAGATTCTTCTCTATTTTGACGGAGAGGCAGCAGGAACCTACAGCTATCCGGCGGATGGAACTACCGTCACAGGTTATCCGTATACGGCGATCGGAGGGCAGCTTGACGCAAATGGTGTGTTTGCAGAAGGGTATCAGGGTCTGCTGGACGATGTGTTCGTATATGACCGTGCACTGTCGGCCTCCCAGGTAAAAACCCTCATAAAAGAAAACAGATTGATCCGTTCTCCGGGAACCGCTGACGTTACACCGGTCTTTGTATATGTGACGTTGGGGTTGGCCGCTGTGGGACTTTTAGCAGGAGGCTGTGGGATATCGAAGAGAAAGAAGAACGTGTTGTAAAATGCATGGTGATAAAAGGAGAGCATCAATGAGAAGGATAATCGCGCTGCTTACGGCAGTGTGCGCGCTGTTTTTTACACTGACTGGCTGCGGAGCAGGAAAGGGCAGTCCCAACGGGCAGGGGAATGGAGACTCTTCCGGGAACCAGGCCTCTCAAGGACAGAAAGCGTTGTCAATGGAACTTACAGAGGGTGTCAAGGGAACGCCGAATCAGGTGGATTTTTCGCAGAGAGACGGGATTCCGCTGTTTAAGAAGTATTCCTACTTCGTGATCGGCGATACGGATTTTGCGTTGGTCAACAAGTATGCGAAGGAACTGAAGAATCTCAGATCAAGGGCGACCAGATTCTCCCTGACGGTTCAGGGGACGGAGGCGGAGGAGCTTCTTGTAAAAAAGCATATGAAATCCGCCATGTCGCTGTTTGGAAACGGAATTGATAAGTATTCCACCTGTTTCTGGCATATGTCCTATGCGGCGCCGGCGGTAAAACCAGAGATTGCTCAGCTGGATCCGAAAAACATGTACTATTATGAGCCGGACTATGAGATCTGGAATCGGGCATGGTCAGCAGCGGCGTCTTATTTCAGGGAGAAAAAGATAAGGAGCTATTATGAAGTCTGGAATGAGCCGGATCAGCCTTACTGGACCAAATTTGACTGGGACGGATACATAAGAATGTATCAGAACACGGCAAAAGCAGTCCGGGCAGCAGATGGGGATGCGGTAGTGGGCGGTATCTCCGCCTCCCACCTGTCGGTGCTGGGCGTGGACAAATACCGTCAGTTTCTGGAGGCGATGGAAGCTGCGGGAACGCCGGTGGACTTTGTATCGTTCCATGATTATGACAAGGACTATCTGACAGAGATTCCCCAGATTCAGGCGGAGCTTTCCGCGCGAAGCGACTACTACGGGAAGACGCAGATCATGTATACGGAGTTCAACGTACACAATATCCCCATGAATGAGTGGGACGCTGCGCCTGACCAGCGGACGGACTTTACACTCCAGAAATCGGCGATCGTTCCGGAGATGATAGAGGCTATGGAGCATATGAACGGCTTTACGGATGTGTCCGTGGTTCAGTGGGCGGCACTTCTGCAGAAGAGCAGCTGCTTTGCCATGATCGATGGAGACGGGAACCGGTCGCCTGCGTACTGGGGCCAATACCTCTATGCGCATATGCCGGTGGAGCGGGTGCTTGCGAAAAGCACAGATGAAAATATCCGTGTACTGGCGTCTTCCGACGAAGGAAAATCTGCAGTGATACTGTGTAACGGCGGCCGGGAGGATGTGGAGTACTCCCTGGATCTTACGGGAATACCCTATGAAAAATACGATGCAAAGATCTATCGTATCGACCGGGACCATGCCAGCTATCTGGAGAGCAAGGACGGATCTGATGAGCTGATCCCCACCGGGGAGGACACCGGTCTCACCTCTGGGGAATGGAACTGGAAGGGAACGATTCCGGCCGGCGGCACAGTCTATCTGGAGTTCCTTTCCGGAGAGCAATGTCCGCTGGAGGAGGAGAACGAAGTGGGCTGCATTGTCCGGACGGATCATTACTATAAGGACAGAACAGGGAATGCCTACAGTGATTTTGACGATCAGACGGCAGCTGCGCTGGTGGGAACGGGAGACAGCGACTCTGGACGCGGATGTACGGCGGTCACACTCCGCCAGGTGAAGGATACGATTCAGGTTGCCGGAAAGCAGCGTCTTGCCCTTCAGGCGATGGACGAGAACAGCTATGCCGGTGTGCGGGTGGATTACCATACGCCCGCAGGCTACAGCTATGCCATTGCTTACGTGGGAGAGGCGGATGGCAGCGCCCGGACTTCTGTGATTCCCTTCGGTACCATGCGCTCTGCCGATGAGATCCGGAAGGTAGATCTGAATGATTTTGAGATGGAGATTGCTAAGGATGCGCCCGAGGGGTGGGATGGTCAGATTGTCATCACATTCGACATTGAAAATACAGGAAAAAATACCGAGTACAAATGGACAATGAGATAAAGTATAGCTTTCAAACAGTCAAGTAGAAAAGAGGATATGAAAATGAAGAGAAGAATTGTGTTATTTATGATAATGGCATTGATGGTTTGCTCTCTTGCCGCATGCGGCAAAGGGGAGGAGGGATCCGGAAAGGGTTCGTCTGATATTCAAAAGGAGGAGGACGACAAAAACAAGGAGGATGATACAAAAAAGCCGGATGAGCAGAACCCTTCCGGACCAGACCAACAACAGCCGGACGACACGGACACAAAGCCTCAGGTCACGGCAGTGTCGCGGTATACCTTTGACAACGTGGAAGGAACTACCGTGCCGGACAATGGAGTAAACGGATACAACGGAACAGCCTTCGGCTCGCCGGAGACGGTGGAAGGAAAGTTCGGGACGGCGCTGAAGCTGACCGGCGCCAACGGAGTTGCCATCCCGGTGGGGGCAGGAACGGTGGGAAGACAGTTTACCGCTTCCGCATGGATCAAGATTGATGCCGGTTCCCCTCAGCGTCCGTACCGCATTTTATCCACAGGGGTGTGGGGAGATAACACCACCGGATTCCAGCTTGGAATTGACACCAGCTATGGAAACGGCTGCTTTGTATACTGTGTGGGGAATGCCGGCGGAGCCTGCTACTGGAACAGGCAGGCGGAGTTCTCGGCCCCCATCATGGACGGACAGTGGCATCATATCGCTATTGCCTTTGATATGGATGCGCTGTTGGCCTGCGGTTTTCTGGACGGAGCCCTGATGGACATTATGACACTTCCGGCAACTTCTGATGTTACGCCCTGGTCGGCGCTTCCGGAGCTTAGCATTGGCGGAGCATATGTGGGCGGCGTTCTGGGAGAAAGCTTTGTAGGCGCGGTGGACGAGCTGTGTGTTGTGAATTATTTCTTTACGGAGACAGACATCAAATATCTGATGGACAACACGGTTTTTGAATGAGGAGGTATGACATGAAAAGATACAGGATGCTTGCGGCTGTGCTGGCCGCAGTCCTTGCAGCCGGAATGCTTGCGGGCTGCGGGGGTACTGGAGCCAAAAATCCGGAGGAGCCAGGAAGAATCTCGGATGAGGGCGACAGCGGGGCGGTGCCGGGACTTCGGAAATATGACGAGCCGGTAACCCTCACCACCTTTTTGAGTTCCTCGGATTCTCTTGAGCGGGATCTGGCCATGACAGAGGACGGAGAGACCGTGGAGGACAATCGGTATACAAGATGGTTTAAGGAAGCCCTCAATATAGAACTTTCGTATAAGTGGATCGCCAAGAGCGATACGTATGACACCAAGCTGAACCTGGCCATCTCCTCCAGACAGTACGCGGATGTGATGCTGGTCACTGCGGAACAGGCGCAGCAGCTTTACAAGGCGGGAAAGATCCTTGGGATGAGCGAGATCTATGAGAAGTATGCCACGGAGGAGACGAAGGAAGCCATGAGCAGTGACGCCGCGTCGGAGGATATTTTCAGCGCGGTGACCTTTGACGGGGAGCTTTATGGGATTCCGAAAATGTGGTCCTCCTATGACAGCGCTCAATTCCTCTGGGTTCGTACAGACTGGCTGGAAAAATATAATCTTCCGGAGCCGAATACCATGGAGGATGTAATCGCCATCGCCAAGCGGTTTGCCGCGGAGGATCCGGACGGCAACGGGGAAAAAGATACCATGGGCATTGGCTTTGTCAGCGCCGCGGACGCTGCAATGGGCGGATTGACAGGATTTTTCAACGGGTATCACTCCTACCTGAATCTGTTCCTGGAAAAAGACGGCTCCCTGCAATTCTCCAATTTCCTTCCGGAATCGAAAAAAGCCCTTGCCGCGCTGCAGGAGCTCTACAGGGCAGGAGCCATCAGCCGGGAATATGCCACCACGGATCACGAGGCGCTTTCTGAGGCTATCATCGCCGGAAAATGCGGGATGTTCTACGGTCAGCACTGGATGCCGCTGAATCCCTTTACCGATGCGGTTTCACTGGATGATTCCGCCGTGTGGAAGGCATATCCCATTCCCTCCTGCGATGATACGCCGGCCTCCGTGCAGCTTACCACCGGGGTCACATCCTGGTGGGTTGTGTCGAAGGACTGCGCGAATCCGGAGGCGGTACTAAAGATGATCAATCTTCTGTATTCCACTCCGGAAAGTGAGATGCCGGAGTATGTTACCAGGGAAGATGTGTCCAATTACTATGCCTTTAATCCCATGCTGGTTCAGGATCCACAGGTAAACATCAAGCAGATGAAGAGCTTCAAGGCATACCTGAATGGGGAGGAGATTGATACCACAAAGGACGGCGTGGACATCAAGATCAGGCAGTACGAGGCATACAAGGCCGGGAATGAGAATTTCTGGTGGGTAGATCAGATCTATGGTATAGAAGGATGTCCCATTGAGATACTGAACGACCGGTACATCGGGGAAAAGCTTATGGTGACAAATCAATTTCACGGAGTTTCCACAGCGACGATGATCAAGAACAGCGCCACGCTGGCGAAGCTTGTGGATCAGACGCTTGTTGAGATCATCACCGGAGCCAAGGATGTCTCTGAGTGGGATCTGCTGGAGCAGCGCTGGCTTTCCCTAGGCGGTCAGAAGATACTGGATGAAGTCAATGCACAATAGGAGTATGAATCAATGAGAAAAAAAGAGAACTGGACGTTCCGGCTGATGCTGTTGCCGGCGGTCATATTGACAGCTGTCTTCTGCTATGTTCCCATGTGCGGCATCCTCATTGCGTTCCAGGACTTCAATGTTGCCGCTGGTTTTTTTGGAGAACAGACCTGGTGCGGGCTGGAGAACTTTAAATTTTTGTTTGGATTGCCCGATTTCTGGCAGGTAGTGGGAAATACGGTATTTATGTCAGTTTTCAAGATTGTGATCGGACAGCTGATGGCTATTGTGGTAGCGATTATGCTCAGCGAGATCAGATCGGCAAAATTTAAGAAGTTTTCTCAGACAGCGATATATCTGCCCTACTTTCTTTCCTGGGTTGTGCTGGCGGGAATATTTTCTGACATGTTGTCGCCCTCTAATGGGATCATAAACAGGATTTTGAACGGAATCGGCCTGGAATCCATCTATTTTCTGGGAGATAAGACATGGTTTCCCATAACGATGATCATCACCGATGTGTGGAAGGGGTTTGGCTACGGAACGATTGTATATCTTGCGGCCATCACCAATATACCCACGGATCTGTACGAGAGCGCTACAGTAGACGGAGCTTCCCGGTGGCAGAAAATCTGGCACATTACGCTGCCGGGGATGCGGATGATCATTGTCCTTATGGCGCTTCTGAATCTGGGCGGCATCTTAAGTGCGAATTTTGATCAGATTTTTAATATGTACAGTCCGCAGGTGTACGCCACGGGGGATGTGCTGGATACGCTGATCTATCGGTTGGGGCTTGTGAATCTGCAGTTTGGTGTCTCAACAGCGGCAAGCCTGATAAAATCCGGCGTTTCGACGGTGCTCATCGCCACAGGGTATTATTTGGCATATAAAATTGCGGACTACCGGATTTTTTAGCAGACAGGAAGGTGAAACAAAGTGAAAACAAGAAAAAAAGTCCGTGTAGGGACGGTGCTTCTGTATGTGATTGTCCTTTTGCTGGCACTGCTGTGTATATTTCCCTTCGTACATATACTGGCGCTGTCTCTCAGCGATAAATCCATCGCTGCGGCGGGAAAGGTAACGCTTTTTCCAAAGGACTTTACGGTGAGCGCATATAAGTATATTCTCAGCCAGAAAGCCCTTTGGCAGTCCTTCGGAGTAACGATTGTCCGGGTGGTCTTAGGAACGGTGCTCACCACCCTGTGCACCATCATCACGGCCTATCCTCTCTCCATGAGCAGTCGGCGCTTTCGGGGACGCACCGCTTATGTATGGTATTTTTTTATCACCACGTTGATCAGCGGGGGGCTGATACCGGGCTATATCCTGGTGCAGAGCCTTGGGCTCATGAATTCCATATGGGCCCTGGTGCTTCCGTCCACAGTGAATGTGTTCAACATCATTGTCATGCTGAATTTTTTCCGGCAGCTGCCGCCGGCTCTGGGGGAGGCTGCCGAGCTGGACGGCGCCGGCCATCTGCGCATACTGTTTCAGATATTTGTGCCCATGTCGCTGCCGGCCATCGCGACAATTGTATTGTTCACGGTCTGCTATCACTGGAACAGCTGGTTCGACGGCTCCATCTATATGCAGGCGAAGCAGTATCCCCTTGCCACGTATCTGCAGAGTGTAATTGTTGCTGGGGATAATATTTCCAGCGGCGTGAGCTATGAGGAGATGATGGCGGTGTCCAATAAGACGGTGCGGGCGGCGCAGATCATTGTATCCGCATTGCCCATATTGTTGGCCTATCCTTTTTTGCAGCGGTATTTTGTCAGCGGGCTGACGGTGGGCGGCGTGAAGGAATAGGGATCTGGACGAGAGGAGACAGCTTATGTATCATTATATTAACTTTAAGGAATATTCGGCTGCGTTTGAGGAGGAGAGTCGATCCTTCTTCCTGTACCATGATGCCTTTGGGTGCGTGGTGAAGGATTTTCGGGTGACGGCTCATTTAAAAGACCTGAACAATGTGTGCAGTGATTATGAACTTACGGATTTTACCGGTCTGCACTCCACCCTGGAAAAGCATCTGGACTCCAACTGTCTGGCCGTATGCTTTACCGGTGATAACGAGCTTCTGGGAAGTATGACACTTCGCTTTACCCTTGATGGGAAAACGGTGCGGATAGCGCTCAACGCCAACCCGGAGCCCATGTTTACCTACTCTTTTGCGGGAACGGTGGTTTTTGGGGAGGATCCGAAGCAGCAGGTATATGCCATGAGCCGCAAGAGGAAGAACAATCACCTTCGCTGCGGCCTGGGGCCGGCGTCCGACGCCCAGGACGACATGCTTTTCGACAAGCAGAAGGATGCGGCTTTTTTCTTTGCGGGAGCCCGGCAGCCCAATATTGTGTTTGATTATGAGAAAAAGGCGTATACGTTTTGCGTGGAGCAGTCCGGCGTGGAGGAGTTGGGATTTTCCATAGGGATCCTGCAGAATCTCTACCGGGATACGTATCACATCCACTATGCCCCGGCCGTGAAAAGAGGCGGCTATACGGGTCCGCCGGTTGGCTTTATGACCTGGTACGCGGTTATGTTTGAAGCGTCGGAACAGGTGGTGCTGGAGAACGCGGCTGTGCAGGCGGAGAAGCTGAAGGATTTCGGGGCGGACACCATCTGGGTGGATTGGGAATGGTACCATACCGGATTCGAACAGACGGAGCCGGACTGCGATACCTTTCATCCGCTGGAAAGCCGGTATCCCAACGGGCTTGCCCACACGGCGGAAGAGATCAAGGCTCTGGGCTTAGTGCCTGCAATCTGGATCGGGGCGTCCCATGAGACACGCAAGACGGATTTCATCCGGGAGCACCCGGAGGCGGTGCTTGTGGAGCGCAGATCATGGTGCGGGCCATACTGGTTCGATCCAACGGCGCCGGCCTATCTGGAGGAATTTATTCCGGAGGTCTTTGGCATGCTGACCGATTGGGGGTATCGGGCCATCAAATGGGACGCCCTGCCAAGAGCCATCGATTATTACGACATGTATCACGAACGATTTTTTGACACAGCAAAGAGCACGGAAGCTGCCATGCGGAATGTGGTGAAGAAAGCCCGGGAGACGGTGGGGGAGGATATTTACATGCTGTCCTGCCATGGGGAGGGATTGCGCGATACCACCATGTATGGCGACATCTTTGACGCGGCCCGCATTGGCGCCGATATCTTCAGCTGGCCGGAATTTGGACAGAACTGCGTGAACCGCATGTTCTATCTCTATCCGTTCCATAATGTTCTGCAGCTTCTGGATCCGGATAATATTGTGATCCGGGAGGAGTTCAACACCATGGAACAGGCCAGATCCCGGGCGTCCTTCGTCTCCCTGGCGGGAACGCCCCTCACCTTTGGCGATGACCTGACCAGACTGCCGGAGGAGCGCATGGAAATATTGCGAAGAACCATCCCTTCCATGGATGTACATACTATGGATTTTGAGAGTACGGCGCCGGACGGAGATTTTGTTATATTGGAGCTTTCGGTTCGTACAGAGTGGGAGAGCTACAAGGTGGTAGACGTGTGCAATATGGCACAGAGAAAGAATTGTTACACCCTGCATATGCAGGAGCTTGGTCTGGAGCCGGAGACGGAATATCTGGTGTTTGATTTCTGGAACAACGCGTTTGTGGGCAGGATACGAAACCATGTGGAGCTGGCGTTCCTGCCGTGTGAGTCAAGGGTTCTCGCCATAAGAAAGTATACGGGCGTGCCTCAGGTCGTATCCACCAACCGGCATGTGTCCCAGGGGGGCGTGGATATTCTTGGAATGCGGTGGGAGGAGCGCACCTGGACACTTTGCGGAACCTCCAGCGTCGTAAAAGAGGACGCGTACCGGCTTTCCGTCTATGTCCCGGAAGGGTTTGTCCCGGAGGGGGAAGGCCTGGTGCCCCAGGGAGACGGGCTTTTTGTCTGCGGTGTTGTTCCGAAGGAGACGGGGCGCTGGGAGTGGCGGTTTCAATTTCAAAGAAGATAGATAGTGCAGCCTAATGCTTTGTAATCATCTGTAGATGATACGTATTCCGATAGTGTGTCGGCGACACATTATACTTCTTTTTAAAACATTTCATAAAGTAAAATTCATTCTTAAAGCCTCCGGCATGTGCAATATTTGTAACTGTGTCGGAGGTTTCCAGCAGCAATTGTTCACAGTATTCCAGGCGAACCTGGTTGATATACTCAATGGCGGTCATGCCAAAATGCTTTTTAAAGAGCCGTGTAAGATACTTTGCGTTATATTCAAAGCGCGCGGCAAGCTCATGTATTCTCAGATCATCCTTAAAATTCCCATGAATATAAGAAACCACTTCCTGAAAACGCCGGTTTTTAAAGGGAAGCATACGGGAGAGATGCTTGTTCTGGTTTGCCAGCTCGATCAGGGAGGCCTTAAAAAGGTGGGGTATAATGGCGTTGGTATAATCTTCCAAAATATAATGGATCAGCTGGTGCATAATAATTACAAACCGCTCTGTCTCGTTCAGGTGAAAGCGGCAGGGAAACAGGATCTGATCGGGATCGGTGTTCGTTTCAAGAAAATGCAGGGCCCCCATTTCGTCTAAGGCAGCCATATCGTCGAAGATGCAGTGAAACCAGAAGTAGGATACCTCCGATTCCTGGTAGCCCGTGTGGTAGGTGTTTGCGGGCATAAAGACAGCGTCCCCGGGCATGAGGGGAACCTTCTGATCCTGAATCTTCAGGAAGAGAGCGCCCTCCAGGATGATATAAATAATGGCTTCATTGTAGGAACGCTCGTAATGGATCCACTTATTTTTAAATTTCGATTTTCCCGCATGATGAAGGATACTTTTTTTCAGGTCTATCACATAGTATTCCATAATTTTCCACAAAAGCTCCTGTTTCAAAGTTTTCTGATTGGTTGATTATAACAAATTTATTGGGTGAAGTCAAATAAAGGTGACATTTGTATATAAGATATGAACAATGGAACATACCGATTTGTCAGGCAGGATGGTAAAATCTTAATGTAGCAAAAATACTTTTTTCGAAAAAAGAAGATTTACAAAAGCGAGAA
>CABQGZ010000018.1 GCA_902463835.1 uncultured Lachnospiraceae bacterium | reverse complement strand
CTGCAGTCCTGTGTAATCCAGGACACAATCTGCGACGCATTTTTCTCAAAGGACTTCATGGGCAGATGCACGGAACGGCTGATCAGCTTGTTCTGCAGATTCCGCGCCACAATGGCACTGGCGTAAAACGATGGCACACGGGAAACAATTCCCATCACCGCCGCCAGCAGCAAAAAGCCCACATATCCCCAGACGACGCTCATCTCCTCAAGATTCCCCAGCTTCATCTCCGCTTCATAGGGGATATAGAGCAGCGACACCTTGGCACTTATCACCCCCAGAATCACCTGCAGAAGATAAAGGTACACCGGGATCCGAATATTGGTAAACAGACCAAAGGTGCGCTTCCACATGCCTTTCTGTGTTCTCTGAATCATGCTGTCACCTTCTTCCCGATCAATTCTTTTACAAAGCTATTTTCCTGCTTCACTCTGCTGGTTTCTCCCTGCGCCGAAACCACTCCGTCCTCGATTACCACTACACGCTCCGCCAATGGAAGTACCGCAGCCGTATGAGCGATGATGATCATGCAGCGTCCCTTTGCAATCTCCCGAAGAAGCTCCATCAGCTCCGCAACCGCGATGGCATCCATGGAAGCTGCCGGCTCATCCAGAATCAGATAGTGGGCCTTAGACAGCAGTGCCCTCGCAACGGTCAGCCGCTGGCGCTGGCCTCCCGACAGATTATTGCCATATTCCTCCAGCCTGGTCTCCACCCCATCCGGCATGGCCATAACGAATTCGTATGCTCCCGCCTGTTTCAGAGCTTCCGCGAGCGCCTCTTCGGAGACTCCTTCGCTGCCATAGCATACGTTTTCCCTCACACTTCCCGAAAACAGCATGCCATTTTGAGATACCAGCACAAACTGATTGCGGTAATCCTCCAGAGCATAGTCGTGAACGGATTTCCCGTTTATGGCAATCCGCCCTTCCTGGGGATCGTACAGACGCGCCAGCAGGTTCACCAGTGTGGTTTTCCCGCAGCCGCTGACGCCCAGCAGTGCCGTCACACAGTCATCCTGAAATACACAGCTTAGATTCTTTAAGATTGGCTTCTCTTCTTCATATCCAAAGCATATATTTTCCACTGTGATATCACCCACAAGTCCGTCACATGGTTCTCCGGCCCTATTTTCCTCGGGAGCATTCATGATCTCCGCCACGCGGTCGGCATTTCCCTGGATAATCTTCATATTATTCCAATACATCATAAACTGGGTCACCGCACCGTTGAATACAGACGAAAACAGGAAAAAGGAAATCCATGCCCGTGTGGTGATCTCATTGTTCCGAAGCAAAAGAAGTCCCACAATCACCATGATCAGTGACTGCAGCAGATGAACGCCCGTCTCAGACAACTCCTTAAACTGATCCAGCCAGCTTCCTTTGATGCTCACACGATAGAGGCGGCCGATGAGCTCCTCCCCATTTACAGTCTCCTTGTCCTCCTTTGCAAAAGCCTTCGCCAGTGGAATATTTGTGATCATCTCTGCCAGCTTTTCCGTGAGATGAGCGCTGATCCTTGTCCCCTTGGTGCTGATGGAAAAATTGAGCCTTCCGAAAACAAAAGCGATCACGATCTGAAATGGGATAAAGCCAAGCATAATGGCGGAAAGTCTCCAGTCATGTTTGAATACTTTGGAGAACACCCGTATCGCTGTGTAACCCGCTTTCAAAATCGGCAATATGACCACCATGATGGTGCTGTCGATCATAATGGAATTATTGACGATCCGGTAGATCGCCTCTCTGGGATTCTCATCCTTGAACCAGCTTAATGGAAGGTGCAGTACCTTGTTCAACACCACATTCCGCATGTTTCGGTTGATACGGGCGCTGGTAATCTGCCCCACAAAGATCAGCAGACTGCTGCTGAGTATGTTGATGATCAGTACCGCAATCAGACGTATCATCAGCCCTGCGCTGGTATCCCCTGCAAAAAGCTGCGCCATAAGATCTGTCTCGTTTACCGCCAGATCCACACTGACAACACTCAACACGATGTAGGCAGTCAGCCACACCCATGGCAGATGGCACTTGGGGAACAGTTTGATAAACCGCAGCCAGGTTCCCTTTTTCTGCTTCAGATCCAGCTTGTCCGGATCTTCATTTTTCTTTCGCATGGGCTTCCTCCTCTCGTTGAAAAATACTTGATTTTATTATAGAGGAACAAAAAACCACGTGCAATAGACGTGGATTATTGTGCTTAAAAACTTGATTATTGTGTTATTGATTCACGACTGTGAGGCGAAAAAACTGCGTTTACATCATTACAGAAGCTTTACACCAAGATTTTTCAAAAGCTCCAGAAGCTTCTCATAACGGATTCTCGAGATGGGAATCGCAGCTTCCACGTCCCGGATTTTCGCTTCATAGAGCTGCCGTCCGATATCCTTTACTGAGATGATACGATACAGAGAGATCAGATAGGATTGGTGGCACAAGAAGAAGCCGTGCTCGGACAACATGGTCTCCAGCTCGTGCATGGTATAGTTGGCGATGCAGAGTACCTCCCCTGGAGTATGCATATAATTTTTCCGGTGCAGGCGTTCGATATAGCAGATGTCACGGACATCCAGAATACGGTAGCCTCCCTGGTTCAGGCGAAACATCAGCTGGGTGGAACGCTGCTCCTGCATTTTCCCCAGGCGTCTTCGCACCTCCTCCATGGTCTGGGCAAGCTTCAACGTGTTAATGGGCTTCGTCAGGAAGTTCACAGGCTGAAAGTCATACCCGTCGATGGCGTAAGAGGAGTGGCCTGTCAGGAAAACAATCATCAGCGCAGGGTTGGCCTGACGCAGCTTCCGCGCAACGGAAAAGCCGCTGTCCTCATTAAGCTCAATATCCAGAAAAAGAAGATGGGCTGTGTGGTGTTCCAGGAAAAGGAAAAGCTCGCTGCTCTCCGAGAACTGACCTGCGATCTCCACCTCATCGTATGTCTCCAATGCATGCAGGGCCGCCAGTCTGGAATTGGGATCGTCATCTAATATTAAAGTGCGTATTTTCATCGTTTTCCTCCTCGCTGCTGCGGACATTTCAGGTTTCCCCCAGATCCTTCCTTTCTCTTTACAGATTTATCCGATTTGGGATGTTGACTACAAAGCGGATCATATCCTCCTCGAATTCCGGATAGACGCGCCCACCGTACTGCTCTGCCGTCCGCATTACCATGCTAAGGCCAATACCCTCGTGCCCCTTTTTCGTGGACCAGCCAGGCTCAAAGACTCTGGCAATCTGATCGCGATCGCCGGTGAAACGGTTCTGTGAGGTGATCACCGTATAGCCCCGGCGCTTCAGGATGCTCATGTGGATCCCATAGGCCAGATCCTCCGGCGTCTTTAAAGCATCCAGAGCATTTTGCAGCAGATTTCCGATAATCTTGTTGCACTCAAAGCCATTGCAGAGAATGTCCTCCATGTCGTAGGTTATGTTATATATGATATCGGAGCCTCTGCGCCTTGCCTCCTTACGCATATTGTAAAGCATGGAGCCTACCACCGCATCCTTTACTGGCATGATATCATTCACCGCCGCCGTATCGGAAACCAGCTTTTCCAGGTACTGGCGGCATTCATCATACTTTTCACTTCCGATCAGCCCTGACAGGGCATGCACATGCAGATTGAAATCGTGCCGCTGGGAGCGGATCGTATTCATATAGTCCCTGGCCTCTATCTGCCACCGGCTCATGATGCGGTTCAGCTCCTCCGCATTCACCCGGCGGAGCAGCTCCTGCTGCAGCCACAGTGTAAGGATATATAGAAGTAAAAACGCGGTAGACGTAAGTAATGCAAGGACTGATGTCTGCGGTCTGCACGCAATCAGAATAAGAATCTCAGGGACCAGCACTGCCGCTGGCAGACATATGACCAGGTATTGTACTGTCCTTGACTGAACCTGAAGATGTATCCAGCCTCCCTCGGATTCCAGGTAGATTACCATCAGAACCAGGCATAGTGCCAACAAGGCGAAATATACACCATAGCGGTATACACTCCCACCGCACAGCCACAGCGGCGCCCAGACCATATTGCTGCCAAGGTACAGACAGATCTCCTCCAACAGAAATTCCCGGCGACGATGAATCAGATCATCCGCCAGACACACCAGTTCTCCCACAGCCAGAGACACAGGAAATGCTCCAGACGGCCAGAGTCCGTACAGTGCTGCGAAGACAGCCGCACCTGCTGCTGCGCCAGCAGTTACACGGATAAGCCCCGCTATGGCCCGCTGATTCTTCATAGCCTCGTCAGCTGTAGATACACGAACAGGCCCGGGTAGTCTTCCGCCGAACCTATTCGTCACAAACAGTATGGTTGCCGCTAAGCAGATTGTCATAGTCAGCCATTGCAGCATACGCGCTTCACCTCTTGTGTTCTCTTATTCTCCCAGCCTGGCCGCAAAATCCGCCATGGCTTCCGAAATTTTGATCTGCTGAGGACAAACTGCCTCACAGCTCCTGCAGCCGATGCAGGCATTCGGATGCTTTTCCCTTGGAACAGCCATCAAGGCCATAGGGGCAATGAATCCTCCGCCCGTAAAATGGTGTTCATTGTAGAGTTCCAAAAGTCCCGGAATATCCAGCTCCTGCGGGCAATGGCTCACGCAGTAGTGGCAGGCTGTACAGGGCAGAGCTGTCTTCCCTGTCATGTCCTCACCCACCCGAAGCAGCGCAGCTTCCTCCTCAGAGTTCAAGGGCTTCTCCGTCTCAAAGGTATCGATATTCTCCTTGAGCTGAGCAAAACTGGACATGCCGGACAGGATAACTGCCACCTCCGGAATTCCCTGCAGGAATCGGAAAGCCCAGGCCGGAATCCCTTCCTCCGGGCGCAGACGCTTAAGCAACGCTGCCTCCTTCTCTGAGAGATTGGCAAGCCGTCCGCCTCGCAGCGGCTCCATGACCCACACCGGAATATGACAGCTGCGCAGCAGCTCTAATTTGGACTGCGCATCCTGGAATGACCAGTCCAGCCAGTTCAACTGAATCTGACAAAACTCCATATAATCGCCATAAGCTGCAAGAAACCGCTTCATCACTTCCACACTGCCATGGGAAGAAAACCCAAGATGGCGGATACGCCCGTTCTCTTTCTGTTTTCTCAGATATGCAAAAATTCCATATGTCTCATTTAGATATGCATCAATATTCATCTCACACACATTGTGAAACAGGTAAAAATCAAAATATTCCACCTGGCATTTTTCCAGCTGTTTTTCAAAAATTTCCTCCACCTTATCCATATTGGAAAGATCATATCCGGGGAATTTGTCCGCCAGATAAAAGCGTTCTCTGGGATAGTCTTTCAGTGCTTTTCCCAGTACCAGCTCCGAGTTGCCATCGTGATATCCCCATGCTGTATCATAGTAATTGATCCCCTGCTCCATGGCATATGATACCATCTTGCGGGCAGCCGCCTCGTCAATCTGCGCATCATTGCCATCCACCACGGGAAGGCGCATGGCTCCCAGCCCTAAGGCCGACAATTTTAAGTCCTGAAAATTCTTATAAATCATCTCTCCTCAGCCTCCTTTTACTATATTTGTACCACTATTTCTGTTCCTGCTGCAAACGTTTCCCCTATTATAGCATATCGTTAACAACAATTGCAATTAAATTAAAGAAAGCTTATAGGCTGTAATATGGGGGGTTATCAGGAGTTACGTCAAATCTCAATCGAGCTGCAAGAATGCCATAAGGTTCTAACTGCAAGGTAGCCATGTTCCCGGCTACAACGGGCTCCTCTTTTTCCAGCTTGTCTTCATGTACATCTACATAACATGCGCTTTTTATTCCGGAGCACCATTTCAGGTGGATGCTGCCTCCCGCTCCGTCAAGATCCACCATACGGACAATCACGTCATCGCTGCCGTCCTCCGCCATCTTGATACAGGAAACCAACACATCCTCCCGGTTGATTTCCAGCAATGCTCCCTTTAGCTCCAGACTTCCCGGATGGGACGACGCGGCAACCACATGGGGCTTACTGCAGAAATTCAAACTCTCCTTCTGCAATGTGCCCGCCTCTCCATTTTCAGGAATTCCAACACCGATCAAAATATCATGATCGCAAATCTCCGGCAAATTGTCAGGATCATAGGAACTGCGGATCAGCGTCACACCAAGTACCTCTTTTGTACAGCGGTATCCGTATTTGCTGTCTGTCACAAGCATAATCCCTTTTTTCCCCGACGGCAGATAAGCATAGCTTCCGGCAGGAATATCGTAGTTCATCTGCGCCCGCTCCAGCAGGGCAAAGGCAGAATCTGTCCGAACTTTTCCATCCACAGACCCATAGGGCAGCCAGAATGCCAGCTGGGGTATCACCTGCCCCGCCGCGCCTATTTCACGCCATTTGCAGTGAACCATGTAGTGCAGCATCCTGCTGCCGGCGTCAAGCCAGATACTGACCTGTATCCGTGAGGAGGCAACCTTCCCTTCAAACATAAGGCTGTTTCTGAGAGCCCCGTACCCCCTGGATCTCAGCTGAATCTCTGTAATAGCAGGCCGGTGGGAGGTATGACGTCCGATCCGCCATGCCGTCATGCCATTCGAGTCATCCTCCTCCACCAGGAAGAATCCCCCCTGCTGACCGCTTTGCAGCATCTCCTGGCCCGTCGCCTTGTCCTGAAACGAGATCAACATCAATGTTTCCGTATCAAATGCTGCCCTCACATATTCATTTTCCAGGACAATATCATTTACCGGTGTATCGACCCGGGGATCTGTACGGACAGGCCCCGGAATGGGCCGGTCATCCTCCTTCAGCAGAAGCGTCCGATATCCAAACGCCGGAACCTGGCACTTCACCAAAAGCCGGAAGAAATTATGCGACCAGTAGGTGATCATCGTGCCATCCACCACATGGATCGGCAGCTCCTCGCCCCGTTCGTCGCAGACAACCGCGCGGCCAGGCTCAAAGGGCCAATCCCAGACGGTCAGTTCCACCAGTCCGTCCCACACAGCCTGGGTCGGATTAAGAACCTGGAACAGGCGCTTCTCGCCGCCGATCACCCCTGATGAGCAGGTATACCGACAATTGGGTACACCAAATCCCACGCCGGCACCCTCGGCAACAGAGTCTGCCAAAACCGCATCCTCCGGCAGCAGTGCCGCCGTATTGACTACAGCAGACAAGCCCTGTGCCGCTCCATTTGTCCGCACGGCTGCACATGCAAAGCTTCTCTGATATGTCCCCATGGCATATTCCCTGGTACTGATAATTCCAGAGCCCGGCAAAATATCATGAAACTGGTTAAACAACACATTTTCCCAGGCCTCGGCGAACGCCTCCGATGCATATGCGTAGTTTCCGTAAAGTGCAGAAAAGGCATTGAGTGTCTCTGCACTTTGCAGGGACGTCTCCGCCAAGCGGTTGGATCTCTTGATTCGCGTTTCCGATGTATAACATCCGTCAAAGATAAAATTCAATTCCTGATCCACCACCGGCAATTCCCTGCTGTCAATGTATTCAAAAAAGTCGATCAGCTTTCCAAAGCCCAGCTCGGGCATACACGGCCAGCCCGCCATGTCGTGAATCCGCTCGATATCCCGCCGTGTAGCTCCGCCGCCATGGTCGCCAACGCCAAACACATGACACATTTTCTCCAGACCGTTGGCTTTACAGTATTCCGGGATATACAGGAATGTGTCGGGCGTGATCGGATCATTGTACCAGGTTGGCTCGCGAAATACCGTCACCTGCCTGCCAGAGGGTGCCATCCAGCGATAAAGGCTGTGCTCTGCGTACCCACGGCAGTGATAGTAATATTTTACTCCGCCGCTTGAAAGGATCTCCGGAACCTGAGCTGTATGGCCGAAGGTATCCGGTTCGAAATCAATGCGAAAATCCTGGTCGGTCAGCCCAAGAAGCTTTTTCAGATAACGCCTGGTATACAGCAGATGGCGGGCCATGCTCTCCCCATTGGGCATATTTTTATCCGCCTCCACCCAGGTGGACGCCGTCACTTCCCACTGTCCCAAGCGAATCCTCTCCCGGATCTCGGGCAAAAGCTCCGGCGCAAACTGTTCCACAATTTTATAGACAGACGCCTGGGACTGCATGAAGATGAAATCCGGATACTCCTTCATCAGTTGCAGCATGGTGCGAAAAGTCTCAATAGTCACCATCACCGTCTCGTCGAAGGCCCACAGCCAGTTCATGTCAATATGCGCGTGCCCAATGCAGCTGACCCTCACTGATTTTGCCGCAGCTTGGGCGGGTGCAAGAAGCCTTTCAAAGCTTTCCACATCGCTCTTTCCGATCGCGCCGTTCTCAACATAGCGCTCATACAGCCAATCTGTCGCCTCCACCGAGGTGCTTTCCTCCGTATACATCCCACTGCGCAGCATCTCTTCCAGATACCTTAACTGGGTCATAGCGCGGATTCCCCAGTACCCCTTTAACTCCTGTGAAAGCTTGTGCTGCTTTTGAAATCTCGTCTTTTCCACCGCTTTTCCCCTTCCTAATTCTGCTCTGCCTTTTTCTTTTTTCTCCTGCCATGAATTACTACCCCAGTGACAGCGGCAACAGCTATCACAAGCACACCTGCTCCTACAGCCACCATCCAGAGCTGGAAGCCCGTATTTTCTTCCTGATCTTCCGGTTCCTCCAACGCCCCATATCCGTCTGCTTTCATGACAGCATTGGACATTGGCAGGTCAAGCGTCATATCTCCATCCTCCAGGAACTCTGACATATGTCCCATCTCCATGCCGTCAATCATCAGCACCTGCGGTTCCGATCCTCCCGGAATCGTATTGAACAGATAAAAACGAATATAGTTGACTCTCGTCCAATCACATTCCGCCATGTTGGGATCCGGCGACCGGTCAAAGGCTGACAGCGGAAGTATCACACGGTTCCAGCCGTCCTTAAGGTCCAGCTTAGTCACATCATACCGGGCAACCTCTGCCCCCCAGAAACCGCCGCTGCTAAATTCCAGAAAACCATCCAGCTCACGGTTAAAGTAGGAAGCGTCCTTCAAATACAGCCAGAAAGCAACACAGCCGTCACTGGCCGCCGCAAACTCAGACAGCTCCTTGGTATAAGAGTAAGCCGTCTCGATTGCAGTCAATACATTTCCCGCGCCCTCTGTTTTCACCATGGCTGCCCCGGTTCCCTCTTTGAACTCCTCCGTGTTGATCGTAAAACGATGGGGATCATCGTAAGGCTCTACCAGCAGAACCGCTTTCTTCTCCGGCAATTTAAATTCCGAGGCCGACCCGATAAACAAGCCGTCCATTCCCATGACCTGTCTCACTTCTCCGCCGTCTGGAACGGAGCTGAAAAGATAGGCCCGGATATAATTGACTCTGGACCAGTCGCAGCCGCCTACCGCCGGATCGGTGTGATCCTTCATTGCTCCCATTGGAATCAGTATCTCATTCCAGCCGTCCTTCAGATCATCCAGGGACGCCAGATTGAACCGGGAGATCTGGGAATCCCAGGCACCGCCGCTGCCCATCTCGAAATAGGCATCGATGGTGCGGTTAAAGGCGGAAGCGTTCTCCAGATACAGCCAGAACCGTATCCAGGTGTCACTGCGTTTGGCGTATGCAGACAGATCCTTCGGCCTTGTATAGGTGCTGTCGATCACCGTCAGAACATCACCGCTTCCCTTCGCCTCTGTCATTGCGGCGCCGATCCCCTGTTTGTAATTGTTATAGTCAACCTTGAATTTGCTTCCATTGTCATATCCCTCAAGCAGCATGGGATTCGTCGCTTTTTGCGGGCCGATGGGTTCTGCATTTGCAAAATCAGACCTTCGTCCAACGGACAGCTCATCCAGCCGCAGCGTCTGACTGACCTTGCCGCCATTTAACGCCGTGTGGAAGAGATAAAATCGGATATAATTCACACGAGACCAGTCGCATTTTCCTACCGCCGGGTCACTGTGGGGTACCATCTCGCCAACCGGGATCATCACTTCATTCCAGCCATTTCTAAAATCAAGGCCAGCCACATCATACCTGGAGATCTGAGCATTCCAGGCGCCGCCGCTACCAATCTCAAAGTAGCCGTCCATATCCCGATTGATCACAGACGCGTTCTCGATATATACCCAAAAATGCAGGTAAGCTTCCTTGTCCTGGATATAGGGGGTAAGATTCATCGGCTTTGCATACCCGCTCTCAATCATGGTAAGCACTGCTCCTGTTCCGGAGACCTTCACCACAGCCGAGCCTTTGCCCTCTACTTTATTTTCTGTGTCCACCGCAAACTTATTGGGACTGTCAAAGTTCTCCAGCACCCGCCAGGTATTCTCCGGCGGAATCAGAAAATCATTTTTCAGACCGATATATAACCCGTCAATTCCCATTGTCTGGGTAATCTCTTCACCGGAAGCCCCCGCGCTGAAGGTATACAGGCGAATGTAATTTACCGCTGACCAGTTGCATTCCGTCACACTGAGATCGCTGTGACTCTCAAAACCGCTGACCGGTATCAGGACTTCATTCCATCCATCCGCAAGCTTCGTATCCGCCAGATTATAACGTGCAATTCCCTCGTTCCAGCCTCCGCCGCTGCCAATCTCAAGATACAGCTCCTGATTCCGGCTCAGCAGAGATGCATCCTTTAGGTACAGCCAGAAGCGCACGTAAGCATCCGGATTGCTCCGGTAAGCAGACAGATCCATTTTCTGGCTGTAGATATTCTCGATGATATTCAGCGCATTCGGGCCGCTGGCCGTTACCATGGCCGCTCCTGTTCCCTCCTTGTAATTCTCCGTATCAACCGGGAACATGGCCGGATTGTCATACCCCTCCAGCTTATAGAGCGTCCCGTTCTGCTCCGGAACCATGAAATCGGATTTCAGACCGATTTCCAGCTGGTCAACATTCACGGTCTGGAGCCCCGTCTGCCCGCCAAAGCGGATATGGTGAAGAAACAGGCGGATATAATTTATTTTTGTCCAGTCAAACGCCCCGTTATTCATGGACTGAAGCTCACTGACCGGAATAAATATCTCGTTCCAGCCGTCCTCCAGCCGAACCTGGGCCAGATCATAGTAGATCGTATTGGCCCCATAATTTCCTCCGCTGGAAAGCTCCAGCCGTGCATCCACATCATTGCGGAACCACGCCCCGTTGGAGAGATAGACCATGACCCGGATATAGGCGTCATCTCTCCCCTGATAATAGGCCAGATCCTTTGTCTGGCTGTAATAAGCTTCAAAGATGGTGGGATAGTTGGCATTGCCGTCGATGGTCACCTCCGCCGTCGCCGAGCCCTTTCCCTCCATTTTATTGTTGGTATCAACTGCAAACTTGGTTGAATTGTCATAGCTTTCCAATACCACTTTCGTTCCCTTTTCCGGGAAAGTAAAATCATCTGCCAAACCAATGGACAGATCATCCAGCCGGAATACCTGGTTTGTATTGGCAATATTGTGGAACATATACACTCTGGTGTAGTTCAATCTGGACCAGTCAAATTCCCCGTTGCCAAGCAGCTGCAGTTCATTCACAGGAATCAGCAGTTCATTCCAGCCATCTACAAAATGCTCCTTTGCCAGATTATAATAGATTACCTGGGCGCCCCAGCCGGTACCGCTGGACAGCTCCAATCGTGCATCTGTCTGATTATTGAAAAAGTCAGCATTTTCCAGATAGAGGGACAGATGCAGGTATGCGTCCTCCCTGCCCTGATAAAAAGACAGATCTCTGGCATACACGTAACGGCTTTCGATCCCGGTAAATTTACCGCCGCCTATCTCGCTGTTGGTCACGGCTGCCGAGCCGCTTCCCTCCGTCTTATTCTCGGTGTCAATGGGAACCGCCCCAAGCAGGTTGTCCGCCTTGTCGTAGCTTTCGATCTGCAGCACCGTATCCGCCTTCGGAAGATCCTTGGCGCTGTATATTCCCGCCTCCAGCCCATCCATTTTAATGATCTGACTGGGTGCGCCGTTGATCGCTCCTTGCCACGCATAGAACCGGAAATAGTTCACACGGGACCAATCGCATACACCGATGTTCGGATCCAGAACCTCAAAGCCGCTGATCGGCAGATACAGCTCATTCCAGCCGCTTTTCAGATTCATATTTTTGATATCAAAGATTGCAACCTGGCTGCCGGGCCCGCCGCCGCTGCTGATCTCCAGCCGCCCGTCGCGATTTCTCTGATTGTCAATATATTCCACGTTATCAACATACAGCCAGAAATGAAGATACCCATTCTCGTTATTCTGATAGAATGATAAATTTTTCGGCCGGTCATAACGTCTCTCCACAATGGTCAATGTGTCCGAAGCCACAACCGCAGCTGCGCTTCCCTCCTTCTTATCCACGGTATCCCGGGAAGGGAACCGGCCAGCGTGATCAAAATCCTCAATCATGGTCTCCTGGTGCTTCGGAAAATTCTCAAAGCCAGCGGAAACGCCAATGGACAGATCATCCAGCATCATGGTCTGAGTATACGCAGCGCCGTTTGCCGCCATATTATGAATATAGAGCCGGAAAAAATTGATCTTCGACCAGTCCGGATGCACACCGCCTACCGTCTGATAATCATGGACCGGCAAAAATACTTCATTCCAGCCGTCCACAACATTCAGCCCGGAGATATCATACCGTGCCGAACCGGGAAGATCTCCGTTACCGGCACTGCTTAAGATCAAAAAGGAATCGGTTGGAGCCGTCATAAAGAGGTCGGCATTTTCAATATAAAGCCAGATGTGTATGTAAACATCCTCTTTCCCCATATAGTCGGAGAGATCCTTTGGCTCAGAATACAGACGCGCCAGCGCTGCTGCCGCCGGGTTGCCCGCACCGGAAGCATACTCCACCGCCGCGCCTGTTCCTTCTTTCTTATTGTCCGTATCCACACGCCCATAGTCATCAAAGCTGTCGATCTGCATCGGGGTGACTGCATCTGCATTCACCTTCCTCATACCGTCCGACCGATATGCGACAAGGGAAAACACCATCGCCACAGCCAGACAGGCTGACAATATTTTTTTCATCGTTGCACCTCCCATTGTTATTCCAATGTCTCAGACTGAAATCTGGAAACCGGAATCGTCTGCTTATCCTCATGTACCACCGCTTCCTTCAGCAAGATATGTTCTGCTTCCTCCAGCTTTAAGCCTTCCGACAGCGTACAGATAAAGGCTGCTCCCTTGGGCGCCATCTGCCGGTTCACATAACCACCCTGCAGGGTACTTTTGGTGGTATTGCTCTCATTCACACTGTAGATCCGGGCGCCCATCCCCTGGGTCGGCCGGCACCACTCGCCCAGGTACAGATGAAAGCTGTTTCCGCGGACAGCCGCTTCCGTCACCTTATCAACTGCGATCGCGCAGGCAGTCAGTGCATAACACCCCTGGGGCGTATAATTGTTGTAAACAGAACCGCCTACGGTTTTGTCACAATTTGCCTCCGTCAGCCACGGAACGGTAGACATGGTAACCATCATATGATAGTGTGCCCGCATGGAGGTCCAGATCTGATTTTCATAAGCTACCAGACCGGTCATATTGGCCGGGTGTCTGATCCCCTCGCTGCTGTCCGTATGATAATTTCCCGTCTCATGATCGTAGGCCACATATGCGGAATTCCCAAGGCACATCATCTTGTTGTACCTTACAATGGAGTTCTGGGCTCTGCTGTGTGGCTGATCCGACTGGGCGTTCACATAGCGGAACATTGCAATGGACGCATCCGTCACATCTACCACGTCATTATACTCGATCACAAAATCAGTGCCCAGACAGGTAATGCCGTCCTGCCAGGTCTTCGTATGGTCGGAGGCATAGCCCGTAACCAGGTTGTGAGCCACATACCCATGCTCCGCCGCGTCGATCACCCAGAGATTCTGGTGACTCACCGAATCCGAGATCCTGCACTCCAAAACCTTCCCATTGCTGCCGCGCACAAGGACATTGCTTCCGGACAATACCTCATTCGTCTCATAGCCGGACAGTCCGCCTTCCACATAGATATTTTTCATACTGGCATCGCTCTGCATGATCACCAGATGGTAATCACTGCTCCCGGCCCGGATCAAGCGGGCCATCCTGGCGTAATGGGTCGGATTTCCTTCCGTCTCCAGCGTCCCGCCCTCGGGGATTGAAATTGTGCTGGTAACCAGAACTTGCGTTCCCCTAGGAAGCACAACATGGGTATTTTCTTTGAACAGCTTCTGAATCTCGCTGCTGGTTATCACATTTGTGCCCGTATAAATCTCCTGATTGTTTCCCTTCCAGTAGTAGGGCCCCCGATTGATATCTGGCAGCAATGCGGCAAACTCTTCCGTGCCACACAACTCCCTTGCCAGTTCTTCCGCCTCCGTATGCAGATGCTGCTCCAATTCCCCCTTATCCGGCTCCCGGCTGAGAATCGCGCGATACACAGTAAAGGTTCTCTCACGCTCCGTGAGCTTCTCCTCCTGAAATTCCTGAGAGGAAAAAATCTGTTCCGCCAGGGCAGTCAATGTCTCCACCGTGCAGCCGTCTTTTTCGATTCTCCCTGTATACGCTGCATATTCACTGCCTTCCGGCGCCCTGGACAGCCCCTCTGTAAACAGCTTTGCCACAAACTGCGGCCCGCCATACTCATTATTTTCAATCGATGCCTGTATCACCTTGCCCGTGTAATACGCCTGTCCTTCCTCCTTAGAGCTTCCCTCATAAGTAATATCCTGATTCGGTCGAACATTCTCGGTCTTTTGCGTATCCTTTTCTTCCCGCTCACCGCTGTTTTCCTTATTTTCACACCCTGTCAATAAACCCACCATTGCGGCAATCAAAAAAAGGAAAACCATCTTTCGTATTTTTCTCATTATCATTCCCCTTTCCCTTCGAAACGTCTCTTTATTCCGCCATATAACGAGAATATGCAGCCTCATACACCTCTTTCAGATCATTCACGCCCATTCTCTCCAGGTTCTCCACGTACTTATCCCACTCCTTGTCAATGTCCAATTCTCCCGCAATAAACCTTGCCTCTGTCTGGGTGATATAGGTGCTGACATCCGTACTCTTCGTCGTGATGGAGTTCTGCTCCTCCTCCGTGAAAATCAGTTTTGGAATGGGTACCTTTGCGAATGGTGCGATCGTCTCCATAACCTGATTATGGGTGTTTGCTTCCAGGGGTGCGTTTGTCTCATATGCTCCGCCCTTTATCACCTCTTCCGCATGTCTCGTATAGCGTGGACAGGTAGTGCCGCAGTCAGGGGTGATCTTTCCCCCACGGTATTCCTCTTTGTTCATTCCCTCCGGCACAAAAAATGTCATGCCGCCGTCCTCCGTCCGTTTCCAATCCTGATCCTCCACGCCATTAATCAGACACAGGGCGCCTGTCTCCGTGTAAAACCAATCCAATAGGCGCATGGTAATCTCCGGATATTTATTCTCATGTGTGATCGCTCCGGCACCCGCCATCAGGGGAAACGTCATATATGATAATTTCTCACTGTTGTACTGGGAGGTCAGCGGATTCAGCACCTTATATTGTTTGTGTATGTCCGTCCCCACAACGACATAGTCGCTGATGTAGGCAAACATTCCAAGCTTTCCATCCACACCCTTGGCGTTCTGCTGCTGGCTGGTCTGACTGAAGGCTTCCTGGTCAATCAGCCCTTCCGACCAGAGCTTATGCATAAATTTCACATATTCCCTGTATTCCTCTGTCGTTGGCGCAAAGACAATTTCTCCGTCGATCTCCTCAAAGCTTCCGGAGAGATGTCCATAGGCTCCCAAAATCGTGGAGCGCAGCGTGTCGTACATTTCGTTTGTGAACGACAGCGGAATCTCGTCCTGCTGTCCGTTCTGATTGGGATCGCCTGTCTTAAACTGCTTCAGCACATGATAAAGCTCATCCACGGTCTCCGGCATACTCAGTCCCAGATTATCCAGCCACTGTTGATTGATCCAGGAATAACGGTACAGACCGAATCCCACCAGATCCTGCGTCAGCGAATAAAAATGTCCGTCGGACATGGTGATCGACTTCTGCCAGTCGGGATTCTCTTCAAACATTTTCTTAATGTTCGGCGCTTCATCCAGCAGCGTGTCCAGGGGAATCAAAAGTCCCTGATCCATGCCGTAACGCATTTCATCCGCAGTGGACAGACCGCTGCCAAAAAACAGATCCGGCAGATCGTCTCCGCCCAGGGCCAGGTTCTTCTTATCTCCATATCCATCGGCCGGGGGCGTGTTGAACTCAAAGGTAATATTCGTCTGCTCCGTCAGCCATTTCCACAGTGACATCTCTCGCCATTCTCCCTGTATGGGATGCTTGGAGCCCATAACCGTCAGCGTGATCGGTTCACTTACCACCGGAAGTCCCAGCTCATTGAGCGTATATGTCACCTCTTGCTTCTTACCGCCCTCTTCCTCTTTGCCGTTTTCTTTCCCTTTGCAGGCAGGCAAACTAAAAACCGTTGTCACTGCCAATAACATTGCCAGCACTTTCTTTCCTTTCATCTTCATTCCCTCGCTTTATTATTTTTTATAGTTTACTACTTTGGTTTCACATTAAAATTCTAACCCTTGACCGCACCGACCATAATACCC
>CABQGZ010000017.1 GCA_902463835.1 uncultured Lachnospiraceae bacterium | reverse complement strand
AATGTAAAAAAAAGCCAGTAAAATCAAGGGATAGAGGAATTATAAAAACTTTATAAACAGGAAACTTATCGTTTCATGAAAGAAAAGTTTTCATCTAACGATATTTACTTTTTGGGGTTTTTGATATATAATAAGAGTCAACACAGGAAATTCAAGTAATTCAGATAAATCAGTAAGATCGTAGAACTTTCCAGACCGTTTTCGGTCATGTGTTTCATTTGAAATCAACGATAGTTTCTTTTGCCGTACAGAAAATAGCATTGGCTTGTATGGCAAAGTTTTTGGTTATGTATTTTTGCGAGATGCATTATGGCGCAGACAAGGCTATGGCCCTGATTACATAAGCAAGGCTTTCTGGGTTCTGGCCCGGATTCTGCCAAAAAGAAAAGTAGGAAGGAGGTATTGCTGTGGAGTTAAAGCATATTGTGATCGCCATTGTAGGTATTGCAATCGCGGTGATCGTGGGGTTTGCCTGGGCGGAGATTAACCAGGCCATCATTGCACAGGATTCTTTCATTGTGCAGGCTATTTCCGACATGCTTAGCGCCGTCGCTGACAAAGCGGTTGCCATGGTACAGTAGTTGGAATACCATATGTTAGGCCGAAAGAGGCCGAATGGTTATCTGCCGTAAATTGAGAAGCAGATGATCATGAAAGCGGGGATTCACGGGACAAGCAGTTGCCGGCAGGCCCTTGTCCCTGTGAAGGAACCGCGTGTAGACAGTAAGGCTGCGAGGGATAGACGGAGGCTCAATCCCTGTGTCTCACAGTAGTTGCAATAGGAGAAGCTATTAAGAAAAGTTATTAGAAAAAGGGGTATTATAACTATGGAAGAAACAGGACTCGAGGTGCTGACTCCAGGGATGCTGCAGGATTTCCGGGATCTGTATCAATATATCGAAGATGACGAAGTGACAGATATCGACTGGGACGCGGGACAGCTGTGGATCAAGCGGTCCAGAAAAAAGCGGTGTCAGGTCAGAAATGAGCGTATTACGGAGAGTTATATGTATAACTTTGCGCTGCGCACAGCGCTCTTAAACAGCCGGGGATTTAATCCGGTGGAAAATGTGGTGTGCTGTGACACGGAGAATCTGCGGATCACATGCATCGACAAGAGCTTTGCCGCGTCAGGTCTTAGCATTGGGATTCGAAAATCTCTGCCGCGGCTTCGTTTTACGGCCAGGGAGGCAGTCCGGGAGAAGTATTGCGACGAGCGGCTTTTGCATCTTATGGTCAACTGTGTTCTGGTCCATAAGAATTTTGTATTCTGCGGGAACCCGGGAAGCGGAAAGACGGAGGCAGCAAAATTTTTCAGTCATTATATACCGGATCATGAAAAAGTGATCACCATAGAAGACGTGAAGGAGTGGCATTACAAAAAGATCAATCCCACAAAGGATGGAATCGAATTGAAAATACAGAAGGAGGAGGACTTTCAGAAATCACTGGCAGTGGCTCTTCGGATGAATCCGGTCTGGATCATGCTGGCGGAAACGCGGTCCAGGGAGGTGCGGTATCTTCTGGAGTGCTGGTCCAACGGCGTGAGCTGTATGACTACACTTCATGCGAACGACGTTCGAAAGATACCGGATCGGATCTTAAATATGCTGGACACAAGACAGGATGCGAAGCGTATTGTCAATCAGATCTACAGTGATCTGGGGATTGGGATCCTACTGGAGGTGGTGGAGGATAGGAGTGCAGTGATGGAAGCGAAAATGGAGCATGCCTCTGCAGTGTCGGGAGAGGAGACAGAGGAAAGTTGGACAGACTACTATGACAGCCGTCACCGGATTGCCCAGGTATGCTTCTATTACCGCACGGAGGACAGGAATGTGTGCGCGGTGATCGTGGAGGACGGAAAATTTCGTCCGGAAAATATTCCAAAGGAAATAGAGCGGGAACTGAAAAAAACGCTTGGGACGGAGGATCTCTTTCACTGTCCGCTGCTGGGAGGGGAAGACGGATGAGGTTTTTTAATAAGGAGAGAATTTTCAATAAGGAGCAAAAGAACATATACAGCCCTCTGAAAATGACAAGGGAATTGCAGAAGCTGGGGGAGAAGCGTGACAGAGCCGGAGTCGCAGCAGCCTATGCCGGGGTATTGCTGATGGTGTGCTGCCTTGGTCTGCTGTACCGGCTAAAGCCAATATTTTTGGGGATAGCGGCCCTGTATTGGCTGATATCTGTGCCGCAGCTTATCATGACGTGGAAAAGGGGCGCTTTCGAGGAAAAGCGCTTTGCGGATGTGAATGCCTATATGACGCAGATGGGACAATCCTTTCAGAAGAGTGGAAGTATCCCAAAAGCTTTGCGGGAAACCATGGATACATTTCTTCCGGGGCGCATGCAGGAGCACATCGATCAGGCGCTGGAGCATATGAATACACACATGAAGGAGGATGTGCGGAGAGCGGAACAGGAGGCGCTTGCTATCTTAGAAGGTGGATATGAATGTGAGAAATTAAGGCGTTTTCACAGCTTTCTGATCACGGCAGAGATGCGGGGCGGAGACTGCGGCAGAGAATTCAGTCTGTTGGAACGTGATCGCGATATCTGGGAGAAGGCCGTGGGGAAGTATCATGCACAGATGAAATTTACCCGAAACGGTGTGACGGCACAGTATGTGTTTCTCATGCTCATCTGCGTGTATTTGCTCTCAAAATTTCCGGATTATATCAGTATTATAGATACCGGCGCCGTACAGCTTGTGAATATGCTTCAGATCATATGCCTGGGCATGGTATTCAAACATGTAGACCGGCGCACTGCACGGAGTCTGCTTCAGAGGGAAAAGAAAATGACAGCTCAAAAGGCGGAGAAGCTGCTGGAGGATCTGGAGCATTACGATGGGAAGAAAGAATTTATCCGGGATCTGCCCTTTGTTGTTCTGTGTGTTGGAATCGCGGCCGTTATGTTCGTGATAGGTAGGAACACCGTCACGGCAGTTCTTGGTATTCTGCTGGTTGTAGGGATGGCGGAAAGACACCGGCTGCGCTATGAAATAAGGCAAAGCCGGGTCAGGTCAGAGATCGCGGCGCGTTTTCCGGAGTGGATGTTTGATATGCTGCTTCTGCTGCAAAAGGAAAGCGTTCCGGCAGCTGTCCTTAAATCAGTAAGAAATGCACCGCCCATCATGCAAAAGGAACTTGGGCGGATCAGCGGTATGCTGGCGGGAGATCCCGGTTCGGCAGACGCATTCCTGTCCTTTTTTGCAGGCTTTGGGATACCCGGAGTTGAGAACAGCATGCGGCGTCTGTATGCTTTAAATGTTGGCTGCGGCGGAAGGAAGGAGCTAGATCTTGTGATTGACTCTGTGATGGAGATGCTGGCGGAGCAGGAACGGAGAGCACTGAAGAACAAAGGGGATATGACTGCTCTCTATGCGTACCTTCCGTCTGTGCCTGTGGCAGTGTCACTTATGGTATATTGTGTGATCCTGCTGATGAAGGTGATACAAAATATTATGTCGCTGGTATAGGAGAACGCCAGGTGTATTTTAAATGGGGGCGCTTCAGCGGAAAGTGTTAAGAGGCGTTACAGAAGAAAAGGGAGATAGGGGGAAAGAAGGGAGAAGACCAATGAGTGAGGTTATGAAGTCTGTGCTTGCAACGATCCTGGTATTTTTGATCACTGTCACGGGTGTGACTGTGGTAAAGGCAGCAAACGAGGCGGCAGCGGCAGGGGATTACCTGGAAGCTGTGGCGGCGGTCATTGCGGAGAGCAATTACAGCAGTCTGATCATACAGGAGTGCATGACGGAAGCGGCGGGCAATGGATATGAACTTAAGGTGGAGATCATCGGTGCGGATGTTCCGGGGCTGAATCGGTATGCAGAAATAACGCTGGGGTATCAGTACGAGCTGTTAGGGGTGGCGAAGACCAGGACAAGGAGAAAGATCAGATAGAAGGTGGAGTATGGAAAAAATTGTAAAAGATATTTTGACATCCTTTGTCACAGCAATTGTCTTTTTGGCGCTCATGGGATGCTTTTCCGTTTTTCTGTATGCGATTTCCTCCTATTGAGACGGAGAAGATGAGAAGGGATGTGGGAGGAACTATGGAGTTTAAGGATATCGTAGAATTTATTGTGGAGTATGCGCGGGAGGCGCTGGTGTTTCTGGGGCTTCTTGCAATCTTGTGGGGCCTGTTTCTGGAAGGCGGGATTGCAGATATTTTGGCGCTGTTTGGGGACAGCATGCTGGGAGCCTGAGTTATCACATGATTTTGCTTTGAGCTGCACTACCGGAGTTACAAAGGGGGGATGTCTATGAAAATAGCGGTGCGAGAAATGATATATCTGCTTTTTTACAGCATGATCGTCCTGTTTGTCTTAAGGCTTGTTTTTTTTCTGGATGTTTCCGGGGAGAGGGGAGCTATTGGCATGGCGGGATACATATACAGGGAGGCTGATACGGAGAAAACGATTCTCTGTGACAGCAACAGCAGGATCAAAGAAGTGCAGGAAATAGCCGCACCAAAGATCCGGTATCGGAGCAGATTGTTTATTGCAGGAGAGGAATTTTCTCTAAAGGAGCTTTTTGAGGTAAAGCTGTCCGACAGTGGAGAATACGTTTCGGCTGCGGTGGAGCAGGGCTTTACGTTTGTTGTTGTGGATATCAGGGATAGCGACGGCAATTCCTGCATGGCTGACTTTATGGAAGATGGGGCCTCGGAGGAGGTTCCCTGGGCGGTGACTTATGACAGGGAAACTGGAAACGCTTGTTTTAACAAAAGCGGTATGTACGTGGTTCGGGTGCTGGTGTGGGGAGAAAATGGCCGCACGGCATCCGGTGAGATTCAGATACCGGTGGAGACAGAAGCCCAGGTGGGGAGGTCTGGAAGACTAATTGCCGAAGTGAATCAAATACGATACAGGGAGTTAGATTATGGGCAGGGAGGAAAATTATGAAGAAAATGATTCTTACGGTATGCGGCCTGATGACGCTCCTGCTTCTTATCATGATCTGCTATACGTTTTACGGAAGAAGCGTGCGGAAAGCAGAACTGGAGGCTGCGTTGTCATCAGGCATGCAAAAGGCGGTGAATATGCTGGATGCAGGGGAATATGCGCCCCGGGACAACGAGGAATTCATAGCCTTGTTTCTGGAAGCCTTTGCCGTGGAATTTCAGAGCAGCTCTGATGTGACGGTTCATGTGCTGGACGCGGACGTTCGGAAAGGGCTGTTGTCGGCTGAGGCCATTCTTGTATTCCGGCATCCCATCGGCACGGAGGGAAGAGTGGCAGCCAGAAGGACGATCATCCGGGAGGCATATTCGGAGGCTGGGAGAGAGGAACAGGTTGTTGTCCAGTATATGGTGGATGGGAAGGTGTACAAGCGATATGAGTTAAAAAAGGATGCTACCCTCATCGCTCCGAAAGAGCCGGCGGGGGAGTTCGCAGGCTGGCGGGAATTGGATGGAGACAGCATAGTCACGATGGACAATCGGAAAGCAGACCGGGATTATATCTTCGTTGCAGTGTTCCGGTGAATAAGTGAAAAAGATAGAACAAAAAATGATGGATTACCATAGAAATGGTGCGGGTACATAGAAAGGCGGATAATACTTATGAGAAAGAAGATCCTTATGATACTGGCAATTGTTGGTGCTATATCTATTTTGCAAGGATGCGGAGAGAGCGCGCAGACAGCTGATTCCGTGACAGTGGGGGCATGGCAGAAGTTTGCGCGCGCAGCCACGGACTTTTTTGATGTAAAGAACCGGGATGCTGGAGCGATTGACAAGGCACAGGAAGTCAATGCTGCGGAGTGTGTGGCGACGGATAATGTGGACGATGTGGTGGAAAACAGCGGGCAGTCAGGTGCAGCTGGACAGAACGGAAACGGCGGGCAAACAGGAAATGACGGGCAGTCAGGTGCAGGCGGGCAGACGGGAACTGGCGGGCAGACAGGAAATGACGGGCAGTCAGGTGCAGGCGGGCAAACAGGAAATGACGGGCAGACAGGAAATGACGAGCAGACTGGAACTGGCGGACAGGTTGGAACTGGAACTGGCGGACAGGTTGGAACTGGCAATGGGGTTGGCGACAATGACATCGTGCAGGCTCCCGATGAATCGGAAGCAATTGAGAACCACAGAAGGGCTGTGGCAGCAGGCTATTATGTAGTGCATGAGGCGGTAAGCGGCGGTTACCAGGTTATGGTGCGCGGCGGGGAATATGAAAAAGGAAATCAGATATTGAGGGATTATCTGGCAGCGATGGAATGTGAGGCAGGCGTATACGGCTGCTGGATTGATCCGGACAAAGACCAATATATATGTTATGTAAGGAAAGAGGATATTCAAAAAGTAGATCACAGCTTAAATGACTGGTAACAAAAAGGATGAGAAGAGATTCATAAGGTAGATCACAACGGAAATGAATGATAACAAAAAGGGATGAGAAGAAATTATGGAGAAGAAAAAATGGAGATCTTTACGGTTGGCAGCGGGTGTTTTTTCCCTGATGCTGTTTTCGTTTTATTTTTTCAGCGGGAATGCAGAGGCGGCGACAAGCTATAACAATGCCAGGGAATTTTATGAAAGCACTGGAGCAAGCGGAGCACACGCGGAAGTATACCAGGGGAATATATATTATGCCACCAGTGCCCGGCTGGCATCCGCTAGCTCCAACCTGAAGTATGGAACGGTGGGATACGATATCACATTGTCTGGGAACGGGCAGTCCGTGTCTTTTTCTGTGAAGCGGAATGGGGATGGATCCATGCAGGAAGTTCCCGGATCACGTGTGGATTACCGGGGGTATGAATATAATCTGTATTGTATTGAAAGCGCGAAGCTTTTTCAATTGGCGCAGGCCAGCAATGAGGCCGCGGCGGAGGTAGTACTGAAGAGTTCTCAGATATCTGTCCGCATTGATGCGATCATGACCACCAAAAGGAATGGAACGAGTCATGGGGGAGTGACGGAGGATGGCCGCGGCGGGTTACATGAATGGGGAAGCGTCTATCATCTGAGAAATGCATCGGAGCTTGCAGCTATGAGACGGATATTTGGCGGTCATACATTTACCAGCTTTTATGATATCACACTGCCTTTATCCAATTATGCCATGTCCATTCGGTATAACGTGCAGGGCGGCTCTGTGGGAAACGGCTACACAGTAAACGGGGGCGTGCTTTCTAAAAACGGCAGCCCAACGACGACACAGGCTAGGCTCATGGAGTCCTTTCAATTGGTGAATCCGGGTGCTGTTGCCTTGTCAAAAGAAGGGCATCACCTGGAACAGGGAAAGGAGTGGCTGTACGGGAATCGGGGATATAGCGCAGGAACATCCTACATGCCAAAGGATCTCAGCCCGGATGCAGGGGTGCGGGATGTGAATATCTATATGTATGCCAATTGGAAAGTGAACACCTACACCGTCCGCTATCATGCCAACGGCGGCAGCGGATATATGCAGGACGCAAAGTTCAATTATGGTGCAGCTGTCCCGCTTCCGGCGCCCGGCTTCACAAGGCAGGGATACCATCTGCGCCCGGGAAAGGAGTGGAATACCAGAGCTGACGGCAGCGGAATCTCCTACAGCAGTGGGCAGATCATAGAGAGCCTGACGGCGGAGAACGGAAAAGTGATCCTGCTCTATGCCCAGTGGGAGCCGGATATTTTTTCCGTGACAACGGACAAGCAGGGGGGAACGGGAGGTACGGATGTGTTCTATGAAAAGTACGGTGTGGGCTGGTTTTCGGATCCGGAATGCGAAAACCAGATCAGTGTCATCGCAATTCCGAAGAAGACAGGCCATATCTTCTGTTCCTATGATACCGGGCTCTACGGAAGCGGGACAGTGGCTGTGGGGGAGACGGGGAGGATTCTGGTGCCCTCCCATTATTTTCTGTGGAATGCATATATCTATGCCAACTGGGAGCCAAAGAGATTCACAATTACCTTTGACCGGCAGGGCGGTGTCGGGGGCACAGACTCCGCGACCGCTACCTATGGGGAAGAACTGCCCAGGGCGGAGGCGCCGGTTCGCAGCGGATACAGCTTCAGAGGGTATTACAGCAAAGCAAATGGACAGGGAGAATTATATTACAATGAGCAAATGGCTGGAAACACAAAGTATGTGGTAGATAAGGATATGACTCTGTATGCATATTGGGAGGATGATTCCAGGCCGGAGGTGACGCTGACGGCGGATATCAGTGCCTGGACCAACCGGAAGATCACGCTGACGGCGGATGCCCGTGATTATGGTACAGGACTGCACTCTGTCACGATCTATTGCAAGGATCAGGTGGTTGCAGAAAAGACAGGATTGAATGGCAGCATACAGGAGAAGCTTGTCTTTGTGAATGACACGGAGGGAGCAGTGAATTACAGAGCGGTGGCGGTGGATGAGAAGGGGAACCGTGCCGAAGCCTTCCGGACTGTCTACTATGACATCACGCCGCCGAAGGGTGTTGTCTCCAGCGAGAATTATGACGGCTTTTCCATGGAGCTTACGGTGGAGCATGTGACGGATCTGAAGTTACCATGAGACTGTGCAGGAGAAAAGGGGGTACGTGATGAAGTGGCAGAGAAAAGGAAAGGATCTTGTAAAAAAGAGAAGTAAAGAGGATAGAAAAGGCAGAGAAAGCAGGAGAAACAGGGATGGAGCAGGCGGAGAAAGCAGAAGTAACATGGATGGGGCAGAAGGAGAAAGCAGAAGTAACATGGATGGGGCAGAAGGAGAAAGCAGGAGAAGGAGAGGCGCTGGCAGAGGCGCTGCGGCAATGCTATGTATGTGCGCTGCGGCGCTGCTGCTGGCAGGTACCATAGGCGAGAGAGCCCATGCGGCAACGACCTTTACCGGAGATTCGGTGGGCCCCGGAAATCGGCGGTTTGAGGCTCGGATCGATATTATCATCAACAGTGAAACCAGTACCCACTGCAATATCTCCGTCCGGTATTATGTGCAGGTCACCAACGGTAGGACGGCGGCGGAAAGTCCGTTCACAACTACTTTGCGGACAACCTGGACCGAGGATCAGACCCATTCGCTGAAAACGGTGGGAGAGTATGCGCAAGTGACAGAGAATCTTGGAAATGTGGCGAGAGGAACCACGATCACAAAGTCGGGATCCTGTTGGTACTCCTCCAGCGGAGGAACAACATATCGCTCCAATGTATCCGCTTCTTACACTGTGCCGGGAACCCCTCCGCCGACAGCGCCCTCATGGGCGGCGCTGCCTGGAGTTACATTAAATCCATATCTCACGGTGAGCGACATGGCATCCGCAGGGTATAACATAACCTTGTGGGGAGGCAGCAATACCTATGATACCATGATGCACGAGGCGCCAAATCGATTGATGTACGCCAGGGCAATCCGGGTGAGCAAGGGGACACCGGTAAGTGTCACCGGTGTGTATGACAACGCGGCAGACGGCGCGGCAACGACAGCTTCCGCAATCGGTGTGCATTACAACGCCATGGAATTCGATGCAAATGGGAAAGCGTTATATGACGCGGAGTGGGTGCAGCTGGACAATGTATGGATCGCGGGGGAGAGTGGAGGAAGCGGAACTGTTTTGGGAGACAGAGGTACCGTAAGATACATTGTATTCTTGTTCCGGTATCCGGATGACAGCGGAATTTCTGCAGGCTCTTTCGTAAACAGCATCGGCGGTCGGATGTTTCTGTCAACCTATTTCACCTATTCCATCGACTGCAACGGCGGAACATCGGACGGAAAGAACACAATGACCTATTACAGGTGGGATACAAGACATGAGATGCGGAGCACCTGGAAGCATACATCGTACACGGTGGAAACATTCCAGGACCCGGTAAGACCTGGCCACAAATTCCTGGGGTGGAAAATAGACACGGCGCATCATGCGGATCCAACGAAAGTGTTTACATCTGCTGAGTTGAATACGCAGGTACAGAGCGGAAGATACTACAGCTACCTGTTTGACGATTCTAAGTTCATTGCGCAGTGGCGGACGGATGATTTTACCTTGACGCTGAACAGCAACGGGGGCAGCGCCATTGCACCTGTCACACTGACCTATGGCACGTCCAACTATTTCAGCCTGACCGGGCATATGACAGATTCAGAGTTTGGAAGAAGCGGCTACACATTCCTGGGGTGGTACACGGCTTCTGTGGACGGGGAACAGATCTACGACGCCAGTGGAAAGTGCGTGAATGACGGAACCTACTGGCAGGATAATAAGTGTGTGTACAAGGGAGATTACACCCTGTATGCCCACTGGAAAATCAATGCGTACACGGTGACTTATGACGCAAACGGAGGAAGCGGTCTGTCAAAAGAATGGGAGGAAGTGACCTTTCAAGAGGCGGTGGATCTGAATGTTACAGCCGAGAAGGAGGGCTATCTGCTTGTGGGATGGAATACAGATCCGGAGGCGAAGGAAGGACTGGAATCCCTTGTCATGCCGGCGGAGGATATCACGCTGTATGCGGTGTACTCCATCTTTGTATCGGATGTGAAGGAGCTCTACCTGCAGGCATGGGTTCCGGGGACGCCGGAGAACTATCGGATCTATCCGCTGGATCGCACACAGGAGAACAATATGGTGTACACCTATCGGCTGGACAGGACGGACATCGCGTCAGCCTTTGGAAATGTGCCGACGGCCTGCAGCCTCTTTGCCTGGGATCATGCGGGAAATTATCGTATCATTAAGACTTGGTACCCAAAGAATAATCCACAGATAGAGGAGCCGGATGTGCCGGAGTGGTTTCTTCAGACGGTAAAGCATTACCGGTATGATATCCTTTCCGGAGATTGGGTTCTGTTTGAGACGAGCTCGGAGCTGGTGATGAAGGGAGAGACTTATACACCCCGGTATATCACCCCGCCACAGGGCTATCAGGAGGATCACATTGACGGAGCTTATGTGGTGGAGGGAGATACAGACAAAGGCGCTTACTATGCCCCGGTTTCCTATAAGCTGTATTTTGACCCGAACGGCGGGGCATGCAGCACGACAGAGAAGACGATCCGATACGGGGAGCTATACGGGGAACTGCCGTCTGCCGAACGGCAGGGCCATACCTTTCTGGGCTGGTATACAGATCCGGAGCATGGCAGACAGGTGAAAAGCAGTGAGAAATATGAGACGGCAGACGACAGCACAGTGTATGCCCACTGGGAGATCCATCGTCACAGAGTCAGTTATGATTACAGGACTAATGGCGGTACAAGGGCAGAGAAAGAATCGGAGATGGTATCTTATGGAACACAGGCAGATTTGTCTGTGAAAGCGGTAAAAGAGGGCTGGGAGCATGTGGGCTGGAATACCGATCCGGAGGCGGAGGAAGGGCTTGTCTCTTACACCATGGAGGATCAGGACACGGTGCTGTATGCAATCTACAAAAAGGAGATTCGTGTGACTTATATCGACCACGATGCCACTGGCATTGTCAGCCGCATAGATGCCAGAACGATTTACAACAAAGCTACAGAGACAAAGATAGCTGTGCCTACGCTGAATGTTTGGCCAGGTTGGCGGGCAGAGGGGTGGAGTCTGGAACGGCAAGCGGATGCAGCCATCGATGTCTGGCCGGGAACTTCTTATGCCATAAGCAGTGATAAGATATTCTATGGACGGTACAGCCGGGATGTGACGATCCGCTATGACACCGCCGGATCTGGCGATGAGATACCAAGCGAGATAAAGACGCGCCAGTTTCACGCCTGTGGGATCTATTCTGATCCGGAGTTTACGCTGGCTGCGGCTCCCATGCGGGAGGGATATTCCTTTGTGAGCTGGCAGACCGATGCGGGCAGCAGATATTTTGCCGGGCAGCAGGTGGTATTGCAGGAGGACACGTTGTTTACAGCTCTCTGGGATAAATATCCCGAAATCGAAGCCTATGACCGCTATTTTACCCTGGAACAGGCCAGAAATGGGGAGATTACGCCGGGGCTGCTTCTTGAGACGGTGACCGGTACGGATCGGGAGGACGGCGTGCTGGAGAATGGAAAATCGGTGGTTGTCATCCATTACCAGCCGGAGGATTTCACTGGATTCACCGGGACGGGAAGCGTGACAGTCACCTATCAGGCCACTGATAGCTATGGCAACGCGACAACCAGGACAGTGACGGCGCATATCGTGGACACCGAACTTCAGGTTGACGCTGTAAAGCGTTACACCAGATTCATCAGTGATAAATATTATCGGGAGGGTGACGGCTACGTGCCCACAGCGAAAGGCGGCCTGGAGGAGAGCTCCATCTGGAAGACAAATCATGTGTACGGGGCATCGCTGGACTATGTGCTGTCCAATGAGAAAAAGCAGAAAGAGAACGTGCGGATTACACTGTTTGGAAAAACATATGATATCGCAAAGCCCGGCACCGGAATGTGGGATCATGAGATTGAAACATGGAGATTTACGAAAAGTGAGATCAGGGAAGTGCAGGCGTATATCTCTGCTAACGGATACGGCAATTACAAGGGAAAAGACAGGATTCTGGAATTTTATGATCGGTTTTCTGGGAATCGGGAGTAATTGCAGGATATTCTCATGCATCTTATCTATGATATTTTTAATGCAATCAGATGTATGAGAGAAACTCGTGGCCAAAAAAGACAGGCTTGACAAATGTTATCATATATGATAACATGACAATGGAAAAGGAAGTGACTAATTTACAGGAGAATTGGATCATGATGCGAGCAGGCGTGTCTTTTGAAGAGATGAAGGCAGAGATGTTGAAAGATGAAGAATTTAAGACGGAATATGAGAAATTAAAGCCCAGATATGAAATGGTCGAGCAGATTATAAAGGCAAGAAAAGAACAGGATATGACACAGTCGGAACTTGCCAAAAGGGTAGGAACACAGAAGAGCAATATCTCACGGCTCGAGAGCGGCAATTATAATCCCAGTTTGGATTTCCTTGCAAAAGTAGCTGAATCGCTAGGGAAAAGCTTATGCGTACAGATCAAATAAGAGGAGCGTGGACAGGAAGTCAGGCTTCTGGAAGAGAAGGAAGCAAAAGCTTATTTTGAGAAGTACGCATTGGCGGAAGTATAGCATGTGAAAATGGCGTTAGTGAAAGAGCTGTTGCATTTTGAATGCGGCAGCTTTTCCATTTACATGCCATTTTGGAGGGAAACTCATTCACGCAGGATTTTCCACCTTTCTGGCGAGATTTTTCGTTGCTTTGGCGGTTGAGATATTGTATCATTTTACTTATTGTAGAAAGAAAATGATAAAGTAGGGGGACGATGACCATGAATACCGGCAGCAACCGTTTGAAAGCGGAAAACGAACCAGAACTTTTTAAAGTGGAAGAGGATCTATCCTATGACATCGATGATGTGGACGGCAAGATGTTCATGCTGGAACACAGCTTTTCAGGCTGTCTTGTGCTCAGCGCGGAAAAGAAGCTGGACGAGCGTATAACCGGAACGATGTTTTACGGTGAGAAAGCGATCGGAACCTGCATTGTGAAATGCGTGGTGTCTGCCGGAGGTGCACAGTTTGTGGGGCTTCCGGTGCGGAGTATCCTTACGGATTATGATACCGATTATGTGATCCGGGTGGAGGGACTTACAGATATAGAAGGAAACGTGATGCGTCCGCAGAAGATCAGGGTTCATACCAATGCAAAGACATATGCGGACTCCATCTACGCGGAGCATGACGCGGTGGCGCTCACTGCCGCGGAGGAGGGAATGGTTCTACTGAAAAATAAGAACGGTGCTTTGCCCTTAAAAGCAGACGAGAAGCTCCGTCTGGTGGGGGCGGAGCTGTTTCGTGTTACCACAGTGGGAGCGGGAAGGATCAATCCAAGGTATACCTACCGCCTGGAACGGGCTGTTTTGGAGTGCAGTTCTTTTCAAATCGACGGGCAGGCGGATACTGCTTTGGTGGTGATCAGCCGTGCGTCCGGCGAAAATTATGACAACAACGCGGTACCTGGGGAGTTCTATCTATCCGAAGAGGAGCGAGGAGTTATTGCCAGACTCCGCGGGGAGTGCAAAAAGCTGGTTGCGATCATCAACTCCGGCTATCCGATGGATCTTCGGTGGTTGGAGGAATATGGGGTGGATGCGGCTGTCTGGTGCGGCTTCTCGGGTATGCTGGGCGGCAAAGCGCTGGTGAAGATTCTGGACGGACGTGTGAATCCATCGGGAAAGCTTCCGGATACCTGGAGCCTGGATTATACGGATATTCCGGCCTCCAAAAACTTTTATCAGCCAAAGCGTCCCGAGGAGGCCCTTGGTGCGGATGTGGATGTCTATGTGGATACCTGCTATCAGGAGGATATCTATGTGGGCTATCGCTATTTTGAAACCTTTGATGTGCCGGTAGCCTATCCTTTTGGCTACGGACTTTCCTATACAGAGTTTGAGCTTCAGGCAGAACTGGAAGAAATGGCAGTGCGCGTTTCTGTGACCAATATCGGGAAAAGATCCGGAAAAGAGGTTGTTCAGGTGTATGCGCAGATTCCGGAGGGAACGCTGGAACAGCCCCAAAAGAGACTTGTAGCTTTTGGAAAGACAAAGCTTCTGGCGCCTTTGGAGACGGAGGAACTGGTACTGTCCTTTACGGAGAAGGAGCTGGAATCCTTCGATCCGGCGGATGCCTGCTGGAAGCTGGAGGCGGGCGAGTACCGTATTTTCACCGGAAACAGTGTGAAAAAGGTGAGCCTGACCGGCAGCTTTGCGATTGCTGAGGACAAGATTTTAATGCAGTCGGAACATTATATGACATGTCCTGTAGATATGCCGCTGCTCTCTAAGAAGCATCCAGATGTGGAACTGGGGTTTCGCACTGGCATCAAAGAGGGGATAAGGGAACTGGAACCGATTCGTGCGCGAAGGCATTTTTCGGAGCCGGTACGGGAAGAAAAGGACTTTGTAGACGAGCTGCCTGTGAGAGAACTGGCGCGATTGAATGTCTGTGCTTCCCACGGCTGGGGCATGCATGAATTGGGGGAAGCGGGACGGATATACCGATTGGAAGGGCAAAGGCTTCCTGTATTTCGGGTGGCCGACGGTAATTGCGGTGTGAATGTGTACCGCCCGAATATCGGTATGCCATCCAGTAATCTGGTGTGCGCAACCTGGGACCGCGATCTGGTCTGCCAGATTGCAGCAGTTGTAGCGGAGGAAGCAAAGGAGAATGGAATCGGTATGATCCTTGCCCCTGGAATGAATATTCACAGGAATCCGCTCTGCGGAAGACATCCGGAATATTTCAGTGAGGATCCGTATTTGTCCGGTATCATGGGCGGATATTACTGCAAAGGCCTGGAAGACCATGGAGTCTCCAGCAGTATAAAGCATGTGATCGCCAACAACAGTGAATCTACCAGGAAACGTAACCACAGTCTGATTCCGGAGCGGGCATTGAGAGAGATTTATTTGAAAAACTTTGAGGTGGCGCTGTCTGTGCATCAGCCGGACTCACTTATGACCGCCTACAATGGCTGCAATGGCTGCTTTACGGCCGAGGATGAGGAATTGCTTCAGGGAATTTTTCGAAAAGAGTTTGGATTTGCAGGCTATATCATGACGGATTGGAATTCATACGATACCATAGATCCGGCGGCAGCGGTGGCGGCCGGGAACTGCTGGCTTACGCCGGGAACGGAGGATGACACATTTGCTGCGCCTGTGGTAGAAGGGGTAAAGAGGGGAACAATAGAGCTGGAGAGGCTTCGCGCCAATGTACGGTATCTTCTTCGTGTGGTGCAGAGACGTACCGGAGAGACGCTTGGGGTATAAAAGGTGACAGGAGAATTTTCCACCATTCTGCCACAATGATTCTTTTTTTCATGGCAGGGATATTGTATCCTTTTAAAGGAAAGAATATCGTATTACAGGGAGCAAAACAAGGTATTTGACAGGCGAAGATTTTGCTGTATAATATAGTAAAAGTCATTTTTCTTGAAGTATTTATTTGCAGGCAAATTTTCTTGGAAAGGAGTACAGTATGTTTGTCAATTCGTATGGGGAAGATATCATCACGGATGAGATATACCGGAATGATATCCTGGAGATCAATCTGGCGGGAATTACCAATCCAAATCCGAACTACAAGATGGAGCAGAATGTCAGTCCGTCCAGAATGACTTATCGCTACTATGTATTTGAATATGTGCTGGAGGGCAGAGGATATATCGAGACACCGGAGAAGACATACACGGTATCCGTAGGCGATATGTATTTCCTGAATAAGGGAAAGTATCATATTTATTATCCAGATCCCAAGAAGCTTTTTAAGAAAGAATTTGTTGTGCTGCGGGGGCTCTTGACGGATAAGCTTGCTGCGCTATATAAGGTGGAGGACAGCGTGATCATACGCCATGAGAATGTTCATCCGCTGTTTGAAAAAATATTTGCGAATCTGCAAAATGAGGAGACGATTCCCAACGACGAACTGGAACTTCTGGTAATACAGCTGTTTCAACGCGTGCGAACTCCTGGTACGATAGCTTCAAAAGAAAAAGAACTGGCCACGCAGATTAAGGATTATCTGTATGACCATGTGCAGGAGAAGCTCAGCGTAGCCAGGCTGAGCCAGGAACTGAATATCAGCGAATCCGTGGCCCATCATGCTTTTTCGGAATACTATGGCAGTTCCCTGATG
>CABQGZ010000016.1 GCA_902463835.1 uncultured Lachnospiraceae bacterium | reverse complement strand
TGCTGGAACAGCCGGATAAAAGAATTGCAGATGTTGCATTTGAGTGCGGATTCAACAGTCTGAATACTTTTTATCGAACGTATAATCGGGTCTATAAGGGGACACAGGGTGAAGCCTGAAGGATGATATAAAAACTTTGGATGAAAGGAATAAGAAGAAACAAATGGGAAAAAAGAAGAAACTGGGAAATTCACTGAACCGTAAGGTGTTTATTGGGGCAACTTTGATCCTTCCGCTCTTGAATTGGCTGGTTTTCTGGGTGTACGTGAATCTGGATGGATTCAAGATGGCTTTCCAGGATCAGCGGACGGGCGCGTGGACATTGGGAAATTTCGCGGAGATATGGACGCTGCTGACGGCGCCTGGCGGAGAACTGGGAATTGCGTTCCGGAATACCTTGCTTTATTTCATTGAGAGCAATGTGCTTCTGGTACTGAATCTGATGGTCGCATATTTTATTTATAAGAAGATCAGAGGGTACAAAGCGTACCGCGTTATTTTCTATCTGCCGGGAATTATATCCAGCGTTATCCTGACAACGATCTTCCAGGAATTTATCAAGCCTTTTGGACCGCTGGGATCGCTGCTTAAGATGATCGGGATCACAATGCCGGAGACAGGTCTGCTGGGAAGCAGTGCAACGGCGACCTACACGATCATGGTCTACAATGTGTGGGTGGGCTTCAGCGGCTGGGTGCTGCTGTTTACCTCGTCTATGGCCCGGATACCGGAGGAGGTTTTGGAAGCGGCGAAGCTGGATGGCTGCGGGGCGTTCCGGGAGATGTTTTCTATTGTTCTGCCAATGATCCTTCCGATGTTTTCTACGCTGCTTATCCTGAATTTTACAGGAATTTTTGGAGCAAGCGGACCGATCCTTCTGTTCACACAGGGAAAATTTGAAACGACGACCATTTCCTACTGGCTGTTCCAGCGTGTGTATGGTAACGGTGGATACGGCGGAACCGGAACTTATAACCTTGTCTCGGCGTTTGGACTGTGTCTTACTGCTGTGGCGGTACCTTTGACTATGGGCCTGCGCAAGCTGACGGACAAGCTGCCCACAACAGAGTATTAGAAGGAGGCGTACAGGAAATGTCCAGAATACATAAGAAAACAAACGGTAAGATAAAGAGGACTGGCGGCGAGCGCGTGGTGTATCTTGTGATCGGGATCTTGTTTTTTGTATATGCCCTCACATTGTTTGTACCGTTCCTCTGGTTGATCATGAGCTCCTTTAAGCCCTTTGCGGATTATACGCTGGATCTGACAGCCGGAAAGCCCTTCAAGCTGCCGGAGGTGTGGCAGTGGGGAAACTATGTGAACGCATTTAAGATGATGAGCGTCAATGGCGTCAGCTTTTTGCGGATGTTTTTCAACAGCTTGTGGCAGACTGCTCTTCCGATTACTGTGAGCGTGCTGGTTTCCTCCGCGTTCGCTTATACCATTGCCACCTTTGACTTCAAGGGAAAGACGCTGATCTATACGCTGGTGATCACAGTAATGATCATGCCGGTGATCGGAAATGGCGGAGCAACCTTTAAGCTCTATCGGCAGCTGGGATTGTATGATTCGCCGCTGCTGTCCATTGTTCAGGCCACAGGTTTTGGCTCCTTCCTTTATTACCATGCTTTTTTTAAGAGTGTGTCCAAGGATTACCGGGAGGCGGTGTATATCGATGGGGGAGGAGAATTTACCACCTTTTTCCATATCATTCTGCCCCAGGCGGTGCCTTTGATCTCTTCGCTGGCAGTCATTGATTTTATTGCCCGCTGGAATGACTATATGTCTATATTGCTGTATCTGCCGTCCTACCCCTCCGTGGGTTCCGGCTTATACATTTTGAAAAACACCTTTTTGATAACCGGAAAAGATACGATTTATTATGCGGGCAGTGTTATCGGAATGCTGCCGACGCTGATCTTGTTCATCGCTTTTTCCGATAAGATCATGAAAAATATGTCCATGGGTGGATTGAAGGGATAGTTATTAGAAACAATAAAATATATGAGAAAGGATACGTGGAAAGGATGAAGAAGTTAACAAAAATGGGAGTGGCTGCAGTTATGACTGCTGTCATGGCAGTGTCTGCTGTTGGCTGCGGAGGCGGAAAAGGAGGCTCTGATGCAAATGAATTGGAGGTCTATGTGTGGGACGCAGGGTATGGCGTGGAGTGGTGCGAGGCCATGCTGGAGGATTTTGCGGCGCAGGACTGGGTAAAGGAAAAATACCCGGATTTTAAGTACAAATTTACCAGCAACGATCAGAATGGTTATGCGGAAGGACGTATCAATGCGGGGGATGTCAATACCATCGATCTGTTTTTTGGACCTGATCTTGGCGGAACGGCTGCAAACACTGCGTTGGAATTGACAGATGTGGTATACAATACGGAGGTACCCGGCGAGGGCGTGCTGTATAAGGACAAAATAAAGGATTATATGTTGGATGCGTTTGAGTATAAAAATCAGGATGAGGGAAGTACCGGGAAGTATTATGCGACTCCTTTTTCATCTGGAATGGTGAGCTATGTATACAACAAGACCTTGTTTGAGGAGCTGGGACTTACAGTGCCGAGAACGACGGAGGAGCTGTATGAATTATGTGAGACTGTGAAGAGCTGGGATGGGAAGAAAGCTGCGTATCCTTACACAACCACCATCATTTCTTCCAAGATTGGATACAGTGACCGGCTGCCCAAGGTGTGGTGGAGCCAGTATGATGGAATCGAGGGTTATGACAATTTTATGAATGCTGTTGCATCGGATGGAACCAAGAACTCGGTGGATATCTTTGAAGAGAAGGGTAGACTGAAATCCATCAAGGTTTTTGAGAAGCTGTACAAGGAGGAGAGCGGATATTATGACCGTTCCTCCATCAATTATGAGTTTATCCAGGGACAGACACGTATGCTTACCGGGGAAGGACTGATGATGGTCTGCGGCGAATGGTTTTCCACTGAGATGCGTGAGTTGGCACTTGAGTACGCCAAGAAGGGATATGATTATGAGATCGGAATGATGCGTCTTCCGGTGGTCAGCGATCTCATTGAAAAGACATCGACGATAACAAGTGATTTGATGCTGCGATCCGTGATCACAGATATTGATGAGGGGCGCGATGCTGCTTCCGATGCGGCAGTGAGCGCGGAGGATTATGAACTGGTGAAGGCGGCCCGGGGTGTGTTTACCTGTCCTGACGCTTTGACCTCCACAGGGGTTATCCCTGATTATGCAGATGGAAAAGAGATGGCCATCGATTTCCTGCGCTATATGGCTACGGATCGTGCCAACACCATCTATGCGGAAAAGACATACGGCGGCATGCTGCCCTTTGATTTCGATTTGGAAGAAGATGCTCCGGATGTGTATGCAAAGCTGGAAAAAGAATACGGAAGTACCTTCGGAGTTATGGCAGATGTTGCCGATATTATCAATGCAGAAAACGCCAGAGTGGTATATTCCTATTCACCCCTTGAGAAGTACGGCAGCTTTACTGCCTGGGCCAGCAAATATGCCGGTTTTGAGACAGTATTTATGTCAGATAAGGATATTACGGCGGAGCAGATTCTGGAAGAGTCCGATGATTACTGGCTGTCCGATAACGCCCAGAGATTTCAGAACGCGCTGCGGAAGGCAGGGATGCAGTGATGGATGCTGCTGTTTTACAGGGGGAAGTATGGCTGAACCATGCTCCCTCCTGGGAGAAATTCCCAGACAATACAGAGTTTGCAGATGTCCGGCAGAAACAGGAAACGCTTTCGATTCTGGCGGCCAGGAACGCATATGAGTGTGGGCAGATCATCCTATGCACAGCACAGGAAACAAGGAAAATCAGTGATGATGCTTGTGATCCTGCAAAAAAGAACGTGATTGCTTATAAGGTAAGTCTCTCTGATCTTACCGCTGAAAACGGTGCGGTTTATGCAAAAGAAAATATTGCGGTATATGCAGAAAAATATATTGAGGTAGACCGTAACTGGCATACGAACGGTCTGCCTACCGGTAATTATCCGGACGCGTTGATCCCGCTGGAAAATGCAAAGGAACACGGGGAGGCTGTGGCAGTACCGGGAAGAAACCGGGGGATCTGGCTGGAGTTCTTTGTGCCGGAGAATCAGAAGCCTGATATCTACCGCGGCGAAATCACTGTGGATGCAGCGGGAAGCCATACCATGGCAATTCGGTTGGAGGTATTGGATATCGCAGTACCGGAAGAGACGGGAGTGAAGAGCCTGTTCCATACCAACTTTGAGCATATGAGCCACTATGAGAAGGGCGATATGCATAAGATGTATGACACCTATCTGCATTACCTTCTGCGCCATCGTATCTGTCAGACAGAGATCCTTCATGTGGGTCATTCCGATCAGGAGATGGAAGCGTTCTGCGAGAAAGCGGCCCAACTGTGCCGGGAGGGAATGACCACCATCGGAATCCCCACGGTGGAGACAGAGCTTGACGGATATAAGACGTACAGCAGTGAATATCTTGTAAAATATTTATGTGCGTTGGCAAAGAAGAGCGTGGAAAGCGGGATTAATATCTTACAACGTGCAGCGTTCTACGACTGGCTGATCGACGAGCCTTTTTTCGCTTCTTATGTGCCGGGACAGGTGAGCGGAGCGGTGGAACGGTTTGAAGGCTGTATCCAGGAGGCGCTTGCAGTCTGCAGAAGAGAAGCGTGCTTTGCCACTGCAAAGGGAGAAGAGATTCTTTCTTCATTGGAGCAGGTAAGCCATGTCGTTACGGATATGTTGTATTCATCGGTTGTTCCTGTTCGTGAGAAGCAGGATGCGTTGGGCAATGTATTTGCGTATGATTGTAGGAAAGTGGCGCTGTGCCCTAGATATGAGGCGTATGAGACCCAGGAATCAGCCAGTTTATATGAAGATTGCAGGGAAAAGTGGTGGTATGGCTGCAACGTGCCGGGTGCGCCCTTTGTCAGCTATCATATCGATGACGCAGCGTACAGCCCAAGAATTGTGGGATGGCTTATGGCAAGGTACGGAATCACTGGGAACCTGTACTGGGCCAACAATATCTGCACCGAGATCAATACCACCGGGAGTCCATTGTTTCTGGAGGATCCATATGGAACCGCACACCGGGGGTTTGGAGCCAACGGAGACGGAGCGATCCTTTATCCGGGCAGTATCTACGGCATAGATGGGCCGGTGGGGTCCATACGGATCAAGCAGATACGGGAGGGCAATCAGGATTACGACATTTTAAGGGCGGTCCAGCAGAGATACGAAGGGCAGGGGGCGTCTTTCTGGGGAATCTTCGACCGGATTACCGCTTCCATATGCGACGGAACCAAGATTGATTCCATGATCGGAGATTTCGGAAAGGTGCGGGAGTCCATCCTGCGTCTGTGTGAAGCGGCCTGTTCCCCCCTTGGGCTTGTGGTGGAGGTGGAATGTGATAGAGAAGGGATTACCTTTGCGATACATACAACGCGTGAGGCAGAGCTCTATGCAGATGGAAAACGGATACCAGGAGAAGACGGACATTATTGCATCCGAAAGGAATTTCGCACGGATGCCTGGTTTAACCTGACGGTATACGATGACGGGAAAGAAGTCGTTATTCCGCTGTACCAGGGGAGAGGGCTTGAAATTATTATCCACGAAACGCTATTTGCAAAGGGCGCTGTTACGGCAGACAAAGGAACCGTAGTCCTGAATCCGGATGGCGTCCGGCGGGAAATTACCGTTGTGATGGAGGAACCGGATTGTATTCATATTGATCTGGGAACAGAGGTTTTCTGTGGGGAGAGCCTTGGTTTTGAATTAAAGACAAAGGAACCATGTGTGTGTACCATTTTTGCGGATGGGTACGAGCAGCAGAAGAGACAGATTTTGACAAGAGAACGGTGGAATCGAATCGAAATTCCTACCGGTGAAGAAGGCTTTATTACAAGAGGAATCCATATCTGTTGTGACGAACCGAAGAAGGTTGGGATCGGCGCAGTATACATTCATCGCTGATTCCTTCATACAACAAAAAGAGGGAGGAAATTATGCATTTTAAGAGGAACAAAGGAAAACATATTCTGGCGCTTCTTTTGGCAGCAGCTATTCTGGGTACTTCCGTGGGCTGTCAGTCACAGGGGGAGAAGGAAGAAACAGGCTCCGAATATATGGTGGGCGCGGAGGATGCAGACGTCTGGTGCGCGCCGGCTTCTGCTAAGGTGCTTGCCACACAGTCTTCGGAGCAGTATGCGGATGTCCGCCTGGATAAGATTATCCTGAATGCGGCGAAGAATGAATATGAGACGGGGCAGATCATTGTAAGCGCAAAGAAGGATCTGAAGTTCACTGTCTCAGTAGGCGACCTGGTACATACGGAGGATAAGGATGCTGTCATCTTAGCTGAGAACTGTACGGTTTACACACAGAAGTACGTTTCGGTGAGTACGATCTCCCATGGAAACGGAGCGCCTACCGGGAAATATCCCGACGGTCTTGTTCCTCAGGAGAATGCGGTGAAATATGAATTGAACCGGATTGCAGCGGGGGAGAATGGCGGCGCGTGGCTGGAGTTCTTCATTCCAAAGGATGCAAAGACGGGAGACTACACAGGAACGGCGAAGGTGGATCTGGGGAAAGAGGCCGTGGAGGTTGGCATCGAACTTAAGGTGTTCAATGTGGAGATGCCCGACGAGACCACATCAAAGGCGCTTTTTACCATCAATGAGGGGATGCTGCGCACTTACGAGCTGGATGCCTCTGAGGATATTTATGATCGGTACACCGAGTTTCTGATCAAGCACCGTCTTTCCCCCAGCGGGCTTATAAATCGGTCTGAGCTGGCTGAGGAAGGAGATTCGGAATATCGGATATGGGCGAAAACAGCCTGTTACTGGTATGAACGAGGACTACGAACACTGCCAATCCAGGCGGCTGAGACAATCGTCAACGGGTACGCCTGCTTTTCACCGGAATGTCTGAAAGAGAGTCTGATCGAGCTTGCAAAGATAAGCATAGAAAAGAATACAAACCTGATCCCTTTGACAGTGCTTTATGACTGGCCCATCGACGAGCCCTTCTATGTCACCTACACGGCGGAGCATATTCAGAATAATATCGATGTATTCAACCAGACACTTGTTGAGGTCAGGACGGAGCTTACACAGATGGAGGGATTTGATACAGAGCTGGGAAAGCAGGTGATCGAGAGCGTTGGGGAAGTGCCCCATGTGATCACTGACTATTATGACGACGAATTTCGCGTTACGCCTAAGCTTGTATTTGAAGATGGGACGCCGTTCTCTTACGATGGTCAGAATGTGGCGCTCTGCCCGAAGTTCGACGGTTGCAATACAGAAGCGCAGAGAAGTCTTTATGACAAGGTGGCCTGCCGTGAAAAATGGTGGTACGGCTGTAATGGACCGATCAGCCCATACCCAAGCTACCATACGGAGGATACGCTGGTGAGTGCGGCCCTGGTGGGCTGGATGATGGCGGACTACGGGATCACCGGGAATCTGTACTGGGTCATCAACTACTCTTATCTGGAAGGCGAGAACGTGGAGGATCCCTACAATCTGGTGGATTGGGGATCGGGAGCCAACGGCGATGGAATCCTGGTGTATCCTGGGAAAATATACGGCGTGGACGGTCCGGTGGGAACCGTTCGGACGTCTGCGATCCTGGATGGAAACGAAGATTATGAGCTGATCAAGCTTATTCAGGAGCGATATGCAAACCGTGGATTGGATTCCGATGATATTCTGGCGCGGATCACAGGAAGTCTTTACCGCGGATCGGAGGTTGTGGGAGCAAGCGCGGAGTACGAGGAAGCAAGAAGTATCCTTCTGTCTGTGGCGGAGGCTGTGGTGTCCAATTCCGAGTTGATGATCTCTTCGGCAGAAGAGAAGGTGGACGCTGCCGGTAAAAAGACCTTCGATTTTGTGGTAAATACGGCGGAGGGGACAGAATTGTATCAGGATGAGACAATCCTGACAGGAGAGAACGGAAGCTACCATATCCAGTGCGGACTGAAGGACGCAAAGAATTATCTGAATCTTCGCGCCGTAAAGGATGGCATCGCCACAGAACTCAGTATCTATCTGGGAGGCATGAATGAGGTCTATACAGCCGACAGCTTTAAGCCGGAGGATTTCGCAGGAACCTATACAGCTGCCGCGCTTCAGGACAAGGTATATCGCTTCGAGCTTGACCAAAATCAGAAATCGGAGATTAAGATTGTGCATGACTCTGTGACGAAGATCAGCCAGGATACGCTGTCCTATGTATTGAAGGTTCAGAACAGCGGCGGCGATGTAGATTACAAGGTGTATATTACATATTCTGATTACGGAAGACTGGAATACGCAAGCGGTAAGCTTATGCCCGGAGAAAATGAGATTGTATTGGAAGGATTTTCTTCTGTCAACTGGACGCGGAACGGAACTGTGAAAGAGCTTGCAATATCAGTCAATGGCGGCGAAGCGATTGGAATATCGAAGATTGTTGTCAACGGAAGATAAGGAGGCATTATGAAAATCAGAAAAGGGATAGCATTGTTTATGGCTGTCTGCAGCTGTCTGGCGTTTACATCCTGCCAATCCGGAACGAAAGCGGAGGAAGACAGCTTCACCGCCATCTATACATTTGAGAATACCATAAGGCCTGTGGGGATGCATAACCTGTTCGGGGTCGTCAGCTTAAACGACGACCCGGAATATGTTTCCGAAGGAAAGCAGTCCATAAAATTAGCGGCCATGGCGGATAAGGAAGAATATCTGTATGCGTATTTTCCATTCCGTTCCGATTTCCTGAAAATAAACAACACTGACCTTACGCAGGTTGCGTCGGTGAAGACGGATATCTATGCGGCGGAGGAGATGAGCGTTGGTATTGGCTTTTACTTTTCTACCAAGGCGGAGCTTCGGACGGAGGCAAAGAGCTTCAAGCTGAAAAAGGGTTGGAATACGGTGCAGGTTCCGGTAGAACATTCCCTGATTGCCATTCAATACGATCTTGCGGAGTGCAATGGCCTGTATGTGCAGTTTGAGGAAGGTGCAGGTACGAAAAAGAGTACGATATATCTCGACAATATTCAGCTGGAAAAGACCCGGGAGGAAGTTGTGGTGGAGCAGGATGTGTTCCTGCTGGAAGAGGATGGATACTGCGAGCTGGCTGACTTTGAACATGCGTATCAGCAGCTGTTGGCAACGCCGTATACTTCCTATAACCGGGCGGATCTGGCCAACGTAAAGGTAGTGAACGCGTCCGATTATGGACTGGAAGCCCCCTCCGGCAAGAAGGTGCTGCGGGTGGAAAGCCATCCGTGCAGAGAGAATTTCGGTCAGGGAACCTCCTGGACGCAGTTGTTTTTCACGGATCAGTGGCTGGAGACGCTGGATATTTCCAGATTTGCCGGAAAAGAGGATTATGTTCTAAAATTCTCCGTTTACCTGGAAAAGGATATGGAAATGCTGCTGGAGTTGAATTTATACTCAGAATCCGGGATGGACTGGGGCGGTATCCAGATGAAGACAGGCGAATGGCTGGAATATTCCGCACCGCTTAGCAACTTTAAGAATTTTGTGGAAAAACCCTCCAGATTTGCTTTCGCCTGGATCGACTGGGATCCGGCTCTGGGAGATTCCGCAGTATTTTACCTGGATAATCTGAGAATTGAAAAGGAGTAGAAGGATGAAGAAAAAGAAGATAGCAATCATCGCTGCAATCGCGGCAGTCCTTGTAATATTACTGTCAGTCGGTCTGTTCGTGCTCTTCTACAAACCGTCAGATAAAAATAAGCTGCCTTCTACCGAAGAGACAGTTGTCCTGGGAGAGGTCTATGAGGCAGCCTCCACAATCAAGGATCAAAAGGGAAACGAGTATGCGGTGGACGCGGTAGAGGTATACCGGATTGCGGACGGAAAGCAGCTTTCCCTGATTTATGGTTCCTTTGATATATTGGATCTTCTTGGGTATAAGCTGGTCTATACGGTCACAGATGAGGAAAGAATGCTTACCCAGGAGCATTACCTGCGCGTCAGCGATCAGGGAAAGCCGTATATCATCATTGAAGAGAAGAACATTGCGGAGGTGGGCGTAAAATATACGTTTCCAGAGATTACTGTGAAGGATCTGTCCGGGGAGGAAATCTCGTATGAGATCCAGGTGTCAAAGGCCGGGGATACGTCAACGCCGATTGAGAGTGACAAGGAGGGCTTTACGCCAAAAGAGCATGGATATTATGACCTGCATATATCGGCCAGCGACAATTCCGGCAACAAGGCGGAGGCGGTATACAAGGTATATGCCAGAAGGCCTCGCTATGCTACCGAGTTGGACGCCATGGATGACGAGGGTATTTTTGCCACGGTTTATTCCAGGAGCGGGGAGAAAAAGGAGCAGGCCGGATTTTCCTCCTTTGGACGTCTTGCCACTTCTTATGGATCCGCTTATGTTATGGCAGGAACAGGGGAGACCACAGGCTTCTACCTTGTCCCCAGAAATGAATACACCATTATGGAGCAGGTGGGAGACGACGGCTACGTATCTGCCTGGATCTACATTGCTACCTTGAAGAACAGTACCAAGACCTTAAAGTGCAGCAATGTATCCATTACAGTAGCTACGAATGAATGGCAGGAGATCAGGCTGACCCAGGAAGAAGTGGGGCAGTGGCCGAACTTCTTCAACAAGCTTGCTTCCGGACTGCTGCCGCTTTTCGAGGTGGTGAATGACGGTGAGGATTACACAGTCTTTGTGGATGATGTCTTCGCGGTTAAGAATAACACCATCACGCTGAATGGTCTGAAGGACAGCTATACATCCGGTGAAACAATTTCTGTCACGGCTGAGGGCGCCAAGGATGCGCAGTACGAATATTATTACGCTGGCAGCGCTCATAGCTTTGACGGTTCCTTTGTGCCAGAGATGGACGGAGAATATTTGATCAACGTATACGATAAGGATCGCACAGCGTTTATCAGCAGAGCTGTGACGGTCGGCAGCATGAATGTATCCGTTAAGGATACGGACTGGTATGTACTGGGGCAGGAATACCGTGTTCCAGACGTGCATGTAAGGAATGGAAGCAGCAGTATCACAGCGTCGCGCAGCACCTGGCTGATGGATCTAAAGACCGGGGAACGGACGCTTCTTGGAGACACGTTTGTGCCACAGGATAAGATTATGGGTCTGTACACGGAGTGTGAGGCAAATGGAAAGAAGAGTGCATTGTTCCGCATTTTAAGCGGTCATGAGAAAGCCTTCGGCGTATGGCTTGACACGGATGATCCGGCGTGTACCACAAAGCTCTGGAGCTGGGACAATCTGAGTGTGGAATGGCTGGAGGAAAAAGATGGTGAGCAGGGTGTGCTGGCCATCGAGAACAAGACCGGAGAGGAAGGCTATTTCAACAACCGGAGTTTCTGGCAGGCAATCTATTCCAAAGAGCATTACAAACGCTGTTCCAGACTGGTATTCAAGATGAAGGCCACAAGGTCGGATGCAAGACTGGATTATATTGCAGAGCCCTCCTGGACACAGGCGGTTGTTACGCCGTCATTTTCCACTGGAGACTGGACGGAATATTCCATTGATTTTAGCACCATATATGAGCATTTTGAAGATTTTGCCAGGGAATATCAGTTCCATACGGGAGGCTCAGCGCCCTATACGATTTATATTGCGGACATCCGTGCAGTGATGGATTCTGAGCTTGAGGATGTGAGCATAAAGCAGGGCGGAACTCATGATATCTCATCTGTGAGCGCCTTTGAGGGCTGCCAGATCACAGGCTGCTCGGTAAGCTATCAGGGCGTGTCGGTAAGTGTAAACGGATTAAAATTTACCGCAAAGGAAGCCGGACAGTATAAGGTGAAAGTAAGCGGATACGATCATATCGGTCTGTACTTTGAGAATACGTACAATGTGAACTCTTATGGACCGGAAGTCTGGAATGATTTCATGGATAAGAAGAGCGCCGATGTCTGGAAGTACGATGGCGTGGAATTGTCCTGGCTGGAGAATTACGACGGAGCAGCCGGTGTATTGAAGCTGCAGCTGGACTGCAAGGATGGTGAAAATACTAAGTATGTAGGAAATACGGACGGAGTAAACTGGCCTGCAGTATTTGAATCAGCCGCAGATTACCGGGGAGCGAACCGTCTGATTTTCCGCATCAAGATCGAGGGAGACACATCCAACGCATTGCAGATATTTGGCCCTGGCGAGAAAAAGGATTTTGGTAAGCTGTTTGACGGTCAGAGGTCGACGGACGGCTGGCAGGAATTCGTGATGAAGGTCAATGTGGAAGAGAACTACGACGAATTAAATGCAATGCACTTTGTGTTCTGGAGCAGTGGAAAATCCACGATTTATATTGACAAGATCACAGCGGTCTACGAGCCGGAACCGGTGGCAGATCCCAATGTATGGACTGGCTTTGACAGTGCGGACAGTGCCCAGATCTGGACCAGCGCCGGAGTAAAGCCCTCCTGGCTGAAAAATTATGAAGGCGAAAACGGCGTATTGAAGCTGGAGCTTGACGGTAAGGAAGGGGAAAATACCAAGTATGTAGGAAATACGGACGGTGTGAATTGGCCTGCGGTGTGCAAGAACGCGGCAGATTATAAAGGAGCCACCGGGCTTGTATTCCGTGTGAAGATTGAAGAAAACGCATCCAATGCACTGCAGGTATTTGGCCCTGGCGAGAAAAAGGATTTTGGTAAGCTGTTTGACGGACAGCAGTCCACGGACGGCTGGCAGGAATTCGTGATGAAAGTCAATGTGGAAGAGAATTACGACGATCTGAACAGTCTGCACTTTGTATTCTGGACCAGTGAAAAGTCGACGATTTACATTGCTGAGATTCGGGCACTTTATGAGCCGGAGCCGGAGGCAGATCCCAATGTGTGGACAGGCTTTGACGGTGCAGACAGCGCTCAGATCTGGAGCAGTGCCGGAGTGAAGAAATCCTGGCTGAAGAATTACGATGGCGGAAACGGCATATTGAAGCTGGAGCTGGATGCCGCGGTGGGAGAAAACACGAAGTATGTTGGAAATACAGACGGAGTGAACTGGCCTGCGGTATGCAAGAACGCAGCAGATTACAAGGGAGCCACCGGGCTTGCGTTCCGGGTGAAGATTGAAGGAAATGCCTCAAATGCACTGCAGATTTATAATCAAGGTGAAACGAAGTTCTTCGGAAAAGTATTTGAGAATCAGAGTGCAACGGATGGCTGGCAGGAATTTGTTCTGAAGGTAAATGTGGAGGAAAACTACGACGACTTGAATGGGATGCACTTTGTCTTCTGGACCAATGGACAGTCGACGATTTACATGGATGAGGTTCGGGTGCTCTATGAGCAGGAGCCAACGCCGCCGGAGCAGCCGGAGGAACCGGAGGAGCCGGAAACGGATCCTAATATGTGGACAGGTTTTGACGGTGAAGAATGCGCTCAGATCTGGACCGGCGCCGGAGCGAATCCCTTCTGGCTGAAGAATTATGATGGTGAAAACGGCGTATTTAAGCTGGAACTGGATGCTGCCCAGGGCGGAAATATTAAGTACGTAGGCAATACAGGCGGCGTGAACTGGCCGGCGGTATGTAAGAGTGCAGCGGATTATAAGGGAGCCACAGGGCTTGTCTTCCGTGTGAAGATTGAAGGAGACGCATCCAATGCGCTGGAGGTATACAATCCCGGTGAGACAAAGTGTTTTGGAAAGGTGTTTGATAATCAGCAGGCAACTGACGGCTGGCAGGAGTTTATCCTGAAAGTGAACGTAGAAGAGAATTACGACGACTTGAATGGGATGCACTTTGTCTTCTGGACGAACGGGCAGTCATCCATTTATATCGATGAGATTCGAGTAAGCTATGAGCAGGAGCCGACGCCGCCGGAACCGGTGAAGGATCCCAATGTGTGGGCAGGATTTGACAGTGCTGACAGTGCAGATGTCTCCTGCGATAACAATGATCTTGTCCTGTCCTGGCTGGAAAGCTATGAAGGTGCGGACGGTGTCTTGAAGCTGATGCGGACTGCAGGAGGCGTAACCACTGTGGGAAGTGATTCAGGAATCAATTGGCCTGCACTGTGTGAGGCGGCAGATTATAAAGGCGCTGTGGGGTTGATATTCCGTGTGAAGATTGAAGGAGAGGGCAGCGGTTCTCTGAATGTCAGAGGAAAGAGCTGGTATGATTTTGGAAATCTTTTCGATGGTCATGGCGCGACAGATGGCTGGCAGGAGTTTGTAATAAGAACAGATGTTGAGACAGATTTTGACTGGTTAGAAGAGATGTTTTTCGCCGTTGCTTCGGACAAACCGCTGAACATTTATCTGGATGAGATCCGGGTGCTCTATCGGGAAGAAAACTGGAATGGCTTTGACAGCGAAGATTGCGTGAAGATGTGGGGCTACGGAAGCGCGCAGCGCACCTGGTTGGAGAATTATGAGGGCGCAGAGGGTGTAATGAAAATTGATCTGAAGTTCCCGGATGAAGGCAACTTGAAATGGGTAGGCGCTTCCGGCGGTGTGAACTGGCCGGCTGCGAGCAGCAAGGCGGAAGCTTATCGCGGAGCTGTGGGCCTGATTTTCCGGGCAAAGATCGAAGGGAATGCTTCCAATGCATTGACGATTCTTGGGGCCGAAGGCCAGGAGATGGGAAAAGTTTTTGACGGACAGACCACTACAGATGGCTGGACAGAGTTTTTCTGGAAGGTGGACGTGGAAAAGGAGTATGAAAACCTGAATAAGATGAGCTGGATCTTCTGGGTGAATGATAATTCCACCATCTATCTGGATGGGATCCGGCCGGTCTACCGACAGGGAAACTGGAATGGTTTTGATAGCGAGGATTGTGTGAAAATGTGGGGTTACGGAAGCGCACAGCGGACGTGGCTGGAAAGCTATGAAGGAGCCCGGGGCGTTATGAAGATCGATCTGAAGTACCCAGATGAAGGAAATACGAAATGGGTAGGCGCTTCCGGCGGCGTGAACTGGCCGGCGGAAGGAGCCGAGGCTTCGGATTACCGTGGAGCAGTGGGGCTGGCATTCCGTGTGAAGATTGAAGGCGACGCTTCCAATGCATTCACAATTCTGGGTGCGCAGGGACAGGAACTTGGCAAAGTCTTTGACGGACAGACTGCAACCGACGGCTGGAAGGAATTTGTCTGGAAAGTGGATGTGGAAAAGGAGTATGAAAACCTGAATAGGATGTCCTGGGCATTCTGGGTGAACAATAACTCCACTATCTACCTGGATGGAATTCGGGCAATCTACGAATAAGAAACTGTCGCAAAAGAACAGAGCGGGCAGACTTAGATAAATAACTTAAAGGAGGTTCAAAAATATGTACGAAACACCAAAAATGGAGATTTTGGAACTGGAGACGGGTGATGTGGTCACGGCCAGCGATCTGACTGTGAATAACCCTGATGATTTGGAAGGCAGCGGTAACTGGGGAGATATGTTTGGTCCTGTTCAATAAGAAAAGGAGATGATGATTATGAGAAAGAATAGGAAAATAAGTATTTTGTGTGTAATATTATGCATGGCAATGTTATCTGCCATGGTTGGAATTCCTACCATTACTTATGCAGAGACAGGAGCAGGGAACTATTATGAGAACGCCTCCGATTTTGGTAAGGACAATTATCCTACAGCAGACGGGAAAGTGTTTGCGGGATGGTATCAGGATGCTGAATTGCAGAATCCGGTGCGAAGCGATGCTGATTTTAATAATGGCGGTGCATATGCAAAATTTGTGGATGAAAAGGTATTAACGGTAATATCAGTTGTCGGCCGGAGCAACAACAGCCAGCGCGAGTACGAATCTGCGCTTGTTGACTGCGGTGGATTCATTGAAGTATAAGGCGGTTGGATTTGTCATTGAAGTGAATGGAAGGACGACATCAGTGGAGTCCAACAGCGTATATGAGAAGATTTATGGCTATACAAAAGCCGGAGGAGAATTGTATGAACCGGCAGAGGCGTTTGGAACTTTGGAAGCTTCTTATTTTATGGCATTTAAATTGAACGGAATTCCAAGAAGTGCTTATGCAGAAGAAATCAAGGTTACGCCGAGATGGACGACACTGGATGGAACGATTGTTAGCGGCACGACGAGAACAATTGTAATTAACCAGGTGGCAGAGCGACCGGATCCAAATGTATGGTATGGCTTTGACAGTGCAGAAAGCGCTCAGATCTGGACTGGCGCCGGAGCGAATCCCTTCTGGCTGAAGAATTATGATGGTGAAAATGGCGTATTTAAGCTGGAATTGGATGCTTCTCAGGGCGGAAATATTAAGTATGTAGGAAATACAGGCGGCGTGAACTGGCCTGCAATGTGTAGTGAAGCAGCGGATTACCAAGGCGCAATCGGGCTTGTATTCCGAGTAAAGATTGAAGGAGACGCATCTAATGCGCTGGAAGTATACAATCCCGGTGAGACAAAGTGTTTTGGAAAAGTGTTTGATAGTCAGCAGGCGACAGATGGCTGGCAGGAATTTGTTCTGAAAGTGAATGCAGAGGAGAACTATGACGATCTGAACGGGATGCACTTTGTCTTCTGGACCAGCGGGCAGTCGAACATTTATATTGATGAGATACGCGTAATCTACTATGAGGAGAAGTGGTATGGTTTTGACAATGATGGTTGTTTGAATACGTGGGGGTACGGAAGTGCACAGCGGACGTGGCTGGAAAGCTATGAAGAAGCCCAGGGCGTCATGAAGATCGATCTGAAGTATCCAGATGAAGGAAATCTGAAATGGGTAGGAAATGCCGGAGGCATAAACTGGCCGGCTGCTGGAAGTAAGGCATCAGATTATCATGGAGCTATGGGTTTGGCATTTCGCGTAAAGATTGAAGGAAGTGCTTCTAATGCATTGACAATTCTGGGTGCAGAGGGACAGGAAATGGGCAAGGTCTTTGATGGTCAGAGTGCGACAGATGGCTGGCAGGAATTTATTTTTTACGTAGACGTGGAGAAGGAGTATGAAAATCTAAATAAGATGAGCTGGATTTTCTGGGTGAATGATAATTCCACAATTTACTTGGATGAGATTCGTCCAGTTTATCCCCAGGAAAAGTGGAATAGCTTTGATAATGCAGATTGTGTAAATATGTGGGGATATGCAGGTGCACAGCGAACATGGCTGGAAAGCTATGAAGGAGCGAGAGGCGTGATGAAGGTAGACCTGAAATATCCGTATGTTGGCGAGGAAAACATGAAGTATGTAGGCGTCACTGGCGGTTTGAACTGGCCTGCTGCTGGAAGTAAGGCGCTGTGGGGTTGGCATTCCGCGTAAAGATTGAAGGAAATGCTTCTAATGCATTGACAATTCTCGGTGCAGAGGGACAGGAAATGGGCAAGGTCTTTGATGGTCAGAGCGCGACAGATGGCTGGCAGGAATTTATTTTTAACGTAGACGTGGAAAAAGAGTATGAAAATCTAAATAAGATGAGCTGGATTTTCTGGGTGAATGATAAT
>CABQGZ010000015.1 GCA_902463835.1 uncultured Lachnospiraceae bacterium | reverse complement strand
GTCCTTTAAGGTGCGGATTCCGGAGGATTTTTCGGAGGGGATCTATACGTTGAAGCTTTCCGGGGAGATGGCGCTGACGGTTACACTGAATGTGCCAAAGGTGCGTTGGATGCAGGGAAATGAAGGGCATATCGCAACCAGGGACGGTTGGGTGCGTCTGCAGGGAGAGTGTCTGCGTATCACAAAGGCGGCGGAGCCCTATGGAGAATTTATTGCTGAGGATGGAACGGTAATCCGTCGGAGGCCACAGTGTGTGTATGACGATTATTCCGTGGGATTTTCCATGGAGAATCTGGCGGAGGGGAAGTATGAGGTTGTCTATCACAATGGATTTGCTTCCTGTGACTGCGGAAGCCTTACCGTGGCTTCCTCTCCGGAAGCGTCCTGGAGACAGACCGTGTACAATGTGCGGGAGCATGGATTTACCAATGATGTGATGAGCGACTGTACAAAAGCTCTTCGAAGCTTATTAAAGCGTGTGGAGCAGGAGGGGGGAGGAATCCTTTATTTTCCACGGGGGCGTTACCGTCTGACGGACAGCTTCCATATCCCAAAGGGGGTTATTTTAAGGGGAGATGGGTATCAGCGGACGCAGATTTTCTGGACGGATGAGTGGCATGAGAAGCGTGTGCTGGAAGACGGAAAGGAGCATTGGATGCCAACCACCCTGCCGGAGACTATGATTACCACAGAGGGCGACTTTGCCATTGAGGGAATCGAATTTGCCGCGGCCCGCATCGGCGGCCTGTTCCGTCTGGGAACGGAGGAGGAACCCATAGAAAATGTGCGTATCGACAACGTGCGGGTCAATGTGAACGCCTTTGCAGGCGGCCATCTGCACGCGCGGCACGGGCAGTATAATTATATAGGCCGGTGTGAGGTTTTGAAGGAAACCATGATGGATCGCAGTGATATGTTCTCCATCTTCGGCTCCAACATTAAGATACAGAACTGTCGGTTCCTGTGGTCGGGCCGAATGTTTAACTTTGGCGGAAGCATGGATCATCTGCTGATTCAGAATGTGGTATTTGGCGGAGCCACGGCGGTGGACGACTGGATGCCCATTGGAACGCTTGAGAATGCTATCATTGAGGACAGTGAGATTCACGAGTGGACCTGCGGCTGCGGTGGAAATAATATCTATATGGCCAGGATGCGGATACAGGATGTGGTGGACAACAACAGGGAAGCCTTTACTACGGATATTACGGCGGGCATCGATTATCATGGCCCGGCGGATCGCCAGGGACTTACCTTTACCTTCCCCGAAGAGGTGGATATGGCCAAGGCCAGGCCGGGAAGTGTACTGTGTATCCTCTCGGGAACCGGAGCGGGACAGTACCGGAGGGTGACGAAGGCAGAGGGACAGACGGTGACCATTGAGGAGCCCTTTGAAGCAGAGCCGGATGAAACCTCTCATTTCACCGTGAATTATATGTTCCGAAACTGGTATTTTACCGATATCCGGCTGGATAACGGCGGCTCCCTGCAGTTCTATACAGCCCAGGGAAATACGGTGGTGGATGGCATGAAGATTACCAGAAGCGGCGGCATCAAGGGCTTTGGCCAGCGGGTGTACAGCTCTATAGCCAACAATTGGTATAATTCCTATGTAAATAATGAATTTTCAGACGGAAATTATTACCATATGGGCGGCTGGTATATCAATCCGGCCCTTCCGGGCTCCTCCTTCCTCTGCGCCAACGCGAGAAATCTCACGGAGGAACCCATCAATCTGTGCTGTACCATCCGGGGCAATGTGATGCATGACAACACGTTGATCTACATTGACGATGCGGTGGGGGGCGGAATCTCGGACGCGGTAGTGGAATTAAACCACAGCGAGGACTGCCGCTGCGGCATCTATGTGGGAGGAGAGCCGGAGCGTATGCTTTTATCCGGCAATACCTTTACCCGGGTGGATCAGGAGGTACACTATCATAAGTAAAAGGGCGTTATTTCTTCGCACCGTTTTTTCTTATTTGCACCCTTTTCTCTTGAAGTGTTTCCGGCGTATTGAATCCCCCAAATTTTAATGATATCTTAACTGTAACAGTTCAGCTATCGCCGAAAAAGCGGTCTGAGCTGTTATATAAACTGGAAAGAGAATGAAAATCTATGTATGGCGTAATCATCGAAAAGGGACCTCAAAACTGGCAGATCCTGCAGCAGGAAGCGGGATATGCCACGGTAACGCTCGCAGGAAGCGTTCAGGTGGAAGCGGAGGTGCTGGCGGCGGAGGATGGAGCCGTAGTGATCCGGGTGGTGGATGAAAATACAGGGGCAAGAATGGCTGCTCCTGTATTTGTGGCGCCCAGGGGAACGCAGTGGCAGGCGCTTCTTACCATTCCCGCAGGCGGACTTTACCGCATTGAGACTTATTATCGTTACAACAAGATCTGTGAGAAACGGGGCGACCGGATCTTCCACATCGGCGTGGGAGATGTGTATGTGATTGCCGGTCAGAGCAATGCCGTGGGCGTGGGGAAGGACAGTGTAAATGATCCGGTGAGTGACCAGGTGCACATGTTCCGCCTGAGCGGTCAGTGGGATATCGCTTCCCACCCTCTGCACGACAGTACGGATACCAGATATCCGCTGTCACAGGAGAAGGCCCAGACAGGCCACAGCCCCTGGCTGAATTTTGCGAAGCTTTTGAACCGGCATCTGGGGTATCCCATCGGTCTGATTCCGGCCACCAAGGGCGGGATTCCCCTCTCCTGCTGGGATCGGAAGGAGGACGGCGCTTTTTTTGAAAATATGCTGGCAATCGTGGGGGATGCCGGAGGCAAGGTCAAGGGTGTGCTCTGGAGCCAGGGCTGCAACGACAGCGGGGAGGAACCTTTGCGGCGGACGTATCTGGAGCGGTTTCGGCGGGTGTGTGAGGATTTCCGGCAGTCGCTGGGCGAGGACATTCCGATTCTCACAGTGCAGCTGAACAAGGTCACCTGTACCAAGGACAAGGATCTGGAAGCGCTGGGGCGGGACTGGGCCGAGCTTCGGGAGGCTCAGCGCAGAGCGATGCATGAGATCCCGGGTGTGTATATGGCGCCGTCCATCGATCAGATGGTGTGCGACGGAATCCACAATGGGGCAATGTCCAATCTGGTGATCGGGGAACGGGTGGCAAATCTGGCGCTGCATTATATTTATGGGAAAAGTGTCATTTGCGACGCGCCGGATATTCGGGCGGCAGTCCGGGAGGACAATTGCAATATCCGACTTCATTTTAACCATGTGCAGGATCATCTGTTTGCGGATCTCAACCGGACGGAGGCTCTGATGTTCTCGGTGACAGATGAGACAGGGCGGATGGAGCCGGTGGATTACCGATGCGATGGAGACGATTCCATTTTGCTGATATTCGAGCGGGAGATTAGCGGGAAGGCTGCGGTAAGCTGCGATGGGTACAATGAGACAGGATTAATGCCCTATGATGTGTTCAGCTATCTGCCGGTGATTCCATTTTGTGATGTGCCGGTGGTCATGCAGGACGTCTATATGCCGGGGGCAGATAAGACTTGTGCGGAAGAAGAGGGAGAACAGGAAGGAAAGATGACACATGGTGAATTATCATCAATTGACGAAGAAAGAGATAGATCTGACAGATTGTATAAGGAACCACAGCGGCGATGAGACGGTGGCATATAAGACAGTGGAGGGCAAGCCTTTATACGTGAGCCTGTATTACCCGGATGGCTACAACCCAAAGGAAAAATACCCCGTCTTTGTATTCGTCCATGGCGGAGGCTGGGCCGGCCGCAGGATTTTTGCGGATCAGGAGGATTGGGCAGGAGATCATCTGGGCTTTCTGGCGCGGTATTACGCCAGGCAGGGATACGTCTCAGTCAGCATTGACTACCGTCTGATGCAGGACAACGGCCAGAAGGATGGCTCCATGCTAATGGATCTGTATGAGGACTGCGTGGACGCCCTTGTGTATTTAAAGGAAAATGAAAGAAAATACGGTCTTGACTTTGAACGGTCTGTGCTGCTGGGAGAGTCGGCGGGCGGATATATGGCGGCGGCGCTTATCACTCTTCCTTACCTGGCGCATCCCATGCCCCAAAAGGCGATCCTTGTGAATGCCATCACGGACCTTCTGGACTCCCGGTGGTATCAGCGGGTGCCGGAAGAGAGCCATCGCCCGGTGCTGCAGGGAAAGTCCAAGGTGGAGATCGCCCACGGATTGTCCCCGGTGTATCAGATTTCCGACGGTACGCCTAAGACCCTGCTTTTGCATGGCACGGAGGATTCGGTGGTGTATCCCGGGCATTCCCGGAGCTTTTATGATGAGATGTGCCTGCATGGGCGGGAAGCCGAACTGCATCTGATCAGTGATACAGACCATGCGTTTCTGTTGGCGGAGTATCAGCTGGAGAAGGGGAAATCCCTCTCAGCTGCGGCTATGGCCATAGAGATGATTGATTGTTGGTTAGCAGAAAATGAAGAAAGATTTGTGGAATAAGCTGCTGTGATTTTTAACGGTGTGGAACAGGAGAAATAGCAATGAGAACAAAGAAAGAAAATTATGATATCGCCGTCATCGGCGGGGGAATGTCCGGCGTCTGCGCGGCGCTTGCGGCCGCCAGGATGGGGGCAAAGACTGTCCTTGTGCAGGACCGGCCGGTGCTGGGCGGAAACGCCAGCAGCGAGATACGGATGCACATTGCGGGAGCCACACGTCACGGGCAGCGGCCGAACCTTCGGGAGACAGGCATTATAGAGGAGATTCTTCTGGAAAATAAATACCGGAATCCAGAGCATTCCTACGGAATGTTCGACACCTTGCTCTGGGAGAAGGTGAAGTATCAGGACAATCTGAGCCTGTATCTCAATACCACCGCCGGGAGTGTGGAGGTGCAGGATCACCAGATCGTATCTGTGTCCGCCTGGCAGAGTACAACGGAGACAAAGCTGGAGATCAGGGCAGAGCAGTTCATTGACTGTACCGGCGATGGTCTCATCTCCTATCTTGCCGGAGCGGAGTATATGTTTGGCCGGGAGGGCCGCAATGTCTTTGGCGAGCCCAACGCGGTGGAAAAGTCGGATACAGTTACCATGGGCAATTCCATTCAGTTCCGCGCCCTGGACGCGGGCCGGCCGGTGCCCTTTGAACGGCCGGACTGGGCTTATGACTATTCCAGCGCAGAGTGGGCGGGGCGCATCTCCTGGGTGGAGATCACCTCCGGCTACTGGTGGCTGGAATTGGGCGGCACAGAGTGGAACATCATTGACGACGCGGAGCTTACCCGGGATGAGATGCTGAAGATTATTTTCGGAATCTGGGATTACATCAAGAATTACTCCAACAAAAAGGAGGAGGCAGCCAATCTCTACCTGGACTGGGTTTCCTTCCTCCCGGCAAAGCGGGAGAGCAGGAGAGTTCTGGGGGATTACGTTTTGAAGGAGCAGGATGTTCTGGAGAACCGTGTGTTTGCGGACGCCATCGCCTATGGCGGCTGGCACCTGGACTCCCACCGGCCGGAAGGCTTTTATGCATTTATCAATAATACGCCTTGCAGCGGTGACGCGGCGGTGGCGTTTGAAGGAATCTATACCATTCCCTACCGCAGTATCTACGCCAAGGGAATCCGGAACCTTTTTCTTGGAGGAAGGATCATCAGTGCCTCCCACCGGGCGTTTTCCTCTACAAGAGTCATGGCCACCTGCGCGGTGGAGGCGCAGGCGGCAGGCGTGGCAGCCGTCCTTGCCTGCCGGGAGCATTTGTCCGCGGCGGAGAATGGAAAAAATATTCACGCGCTGCAGCAGGAGCTTTTAAAGCAGGGGTGCTATATTCCGGGCGTTGAAAATGAGGATGAGAGGGATGTGGCAAGAAGCGCTACAGTCACGGCGGACAGCTTCCTTGCTGGCTGCCAGCCGGAGCAGGTGATCAACGGGATCGCCCGCCCTGTGGGGGAGGCCCGCAACATGTGGGTACCCCAGGATGGTGCTCCCGGTCACAGCATCCGCCTTGGGTGGGAGACACCCAGGAAGCTGGGCCAGCTTATCCTCACGCTGGACTCCGACCTGTCCGCAGAGATCATGATCTCCTTGTCCCGCTGGCATCACGTGCGGCAGGAATACTCCGCTCCGGGAACCATCGTAAAGGATTACGATATCACATGGCTGCTGGAGGGGAAGGCGGTCTGCCATAAGGAGATTCGGAACAATCATCAGAGGATGAATATCATAGAAGAGAATGTTGTGTGCGATGCGGTAGAGATCACATTGCTTGCCTCCAATGGAAGTGAAAGAGCCGGCATATGTGAGATCCGGGCATACGAAAGGGAGGAAGGAAAATGAATCAGAGAGAAGACTGGAAGGTAGAAAAAGGCATCATTTATACGGAAGATGGATTGCCCTATGGACAGCGCTGGTTCTGCGACGGGAGGCTTGCCTTTCAGGTGGACAACGAATCCATCACACAGATCGATTATTTCGGCCCTAAGACCAGCGGCAGCGGCATCGCTTTCCTGAAGCGTTTCTGGAAGGGCATGACCTTCTATGCCTTATATGAAAATACAAGAACGGTGATAAGGGCGTCACAGTGTGAGATCTGGCCCTTCGGATATCAGTCTGTATCCGACAATTGTGACTACCGCATGTACGCGTCCAACGATGTGCTGTATGTGACCTTTTGCCCGAAGTTTCAGGGGGATATTGCCCTGGAATTCTATGATGATTTCCTCTTTTTCCCCGAGACCAGGGCGGAGAAGGACCTCCGATACGGCGGCATCGCGCGGAGCTGGGAGAAGCCGGTCTTCGGCGCGTGCGCACTGGTTATGAGCTATCAGGAGGAGGGCATACAGACCAATGTGGCCATCACCTCCAATACAGCGCTTACCTTCCGAAGAACGCCCAGGAACACCAAGAACATTCTCACTCTGACAGATCTTATGCAGGGGAAAGAATATGTGCTTGCCATTAGCTTTTCCAATGGGGAGCCGGGAACCTGGGAGGGATATAAGACAGCGGCAGAGCAGCAGTACCGGCGCTATCAGCAGGTGGCGGAGCGTGCGCCGATCTTAAAGAGCGGCCGGCCTATGCTGGATCAGTTCTTCCAGCTGGCCCCCATGTACCACGAATCACTGAAGACCGTGGACGTCCCCGGCGCCATTCGGGCCCAGACCACCCACTACTGGGTGTGGGGCTGGGACAGTATGACCTCCAATAACGCCGCCTTTTACTGGGGCGACCAGGAGTTCATGGGACAGATGCTGGACTGTATGGAAGCCTACTCCGACGGCGAGAAGGGGATCGCCCACGCCTTCGGCAGGGACATGAGAAATATTGACGGGGCAGCTCCGCCGGCACAGGGAATGTACCTTACGCTGCTGGATCTGTACCGGCTGTCCGGCGGAGACTGGCAGAAGCATTATCCCTTCGCCCGGAGCGTGTATGAACGGATTGCTGCAACTGAGGTCCGTGATACCGGCCTGTGCAGGGGAACCTCTCTGTACCCCGATTTCCGCAATCTCATCAAAGAGACTGGAAATGACATCAGCGCCTTCAATAATACGGTCAGCTACTGTGCCGTCCAGTCTATGGAAAAGCTGGCGGAGAGCATTGGGGATGAAAAGACCGCGGCAGACGCCGGGGCATTTGCGAAGCGTATGCAGGCGGGATTTGAGCATATTTTATACAATAAAGAGCTGGGATTCATCGACTCCTCCGTGGAGGCAGACACCTACGAGCAAAGGGGTGTTCCCTCCAACAATGCCATAAAATGGGAGAACAATTACTGCCAGGAGCTGATGGAGCAGCACGCGGCGGATTATCTCTCCTTCTATGAGAAGCATCTGGTATCTCCGGCGGGACTTCGTCCCCTGCCGGAATGGAATGAGTGCTATGACGCCGATTCCAATCAGCTGCACTGCTGGTGGCCGGTGATGAGTGAATTCTATATCCGGCTGATCAACCGCTTCGACCGGGCGGATCGGCTGGAGCAATACGCAGGCTGGGTGGAATACTGGGCGGAGCGGCTCATGTGCCCCGAGGGGATTCCCTGCTATGGCAACCGGAGAGAGGTTCCCTTTGACGCCTGGAACTGTATGTGCGGAATCTGGCACGGCTATTCCATAAGGGGATTCTACAATGCCATTGTCCACGGGTATGTGGGAATTGATTTTGATGAGAAGGGCATGAATATCTATCCGCATACAGGGGAAGAGCTGACCCTTACACAGCTTCATTTTGGAGATAAGACCTTTGACATCACCGTGCAGGGCAGCGGGCCGGCGGTGGCCTCTGTTATGTTAAACGAGGAGAGTCTGGGAAACGTGACCACAATTCCTTATGAGAGATTTGATGATTGTAATAAAGTGCTGATTGTAAGGACGGAAGGCGAAACGGCATGACCAAAAGAGCTGAAATTATAGATAAGAAGAGGAACAAGCATCATGTTTGAAAAAATGATTCAGAAATACAAGGATTTATATGAGAACCCCTTGACCTGCGAACCGCTGGTTCAGGTTACCTTTCCGGTAAAAAATACATATTCCGTACCGGAGACTCTGACGTCTCCGGCCAAGATGCTGGCTAACCAGCTGGAGACCATCGAGGCGAGACTGGCGGTGGGAGATGATTATCTCCCGGCGCTGCGGGTGAATTTCGGCACTGCCCAGATCGCAGCCATGTACGGCTGTCCTCTGCGGGTCATGGAGGGCTCCGACCCCTGCTGTGAGAAGCATATTTTGGAGGACATCGAGGAGGTGGATCAGCTTGGAACGCCTTCTATGACAAGGGGCTGGAATCCGAAGGTGGATGAGTTCCAGCGCTACTTTCTGGAGCACATGCCGGAAGGTCTTGTGATCCAGCATCCCGATGTGCAGGGGCCCTTTAACACCGCCCATCTGATCCGGGGAAATGATATCATATACGATTTCTATGACGATCCGGAGCGGGTAGAGGTTCTGATGCATAAGGTCGCTGATTTCATGGTGGATTGGATCGGGTATGTGACCAGGGAGACCCACCCCGATCCGGAATGGTTCTATGACCGGGGCGGTCTCTGGCGCGGCAGGGCGCGGCTTTGCAACTGTTCTCTGCAGATTGTGTCGCCCTCCATCTACCGGGATCATATCATGGCTGCGGATGAACGGTTTTTGAAGGCGGTAAAGCTGGGGCGCGTGCACTATTGCGGCAGCTATGGTGAGGTGCTTGACGATCTCTTCCGGCTGGAGGACATGACGAATCTGGAGATCGACTCCACCTTCCATGATATTGTGACCACCTGTGAGAAAGCGCCGGAGCGGGTATCCATCATGTTCTGCGACTGGTCCAACGAACCGGGGAACCGGGAGTGGTACGATAAGATCATGGCCGGGGAGATTCCGGAAAAAAGGAACATTGTTATCCAGGCCAAGGCAGAGAACATCGAGGACGCAAAGCGGGTGTATGATAACCTGAAAAATAAGCTCTGCAGATGAAAGGAATCAGTAAAATGATAAAAAAATACAGTAAGCTACAGGAGATACGATATTCCCAGGTAAAGCCGGACGGGTGGCTGAAGGCTGCTCTGGTGGAGGAGAAAAACGGCATGCCGGGCAATCTTGATCAGATCGGCTATCCCTTTGACACAAACTGCTGGGAGTACAAGAGCCTGACGGAAGGCGGCTGGGCCCAGTGGTGGCCCTACGAGCAGACTGCCTACTGGATCGACGGTATGGTGCGGTGCGCCGGGCTTCTGGAGGACGAAGAACTCTATGGAAAAGTAAAAAAACAGATCGACACGGCCTTAAGCTTTGACGATCCTTTTATCGGTCCGGTGGAGATCAAGGAGCACAAACGGTGCTACCGGTGGCCCATCGCGGTATTTGCCCGGGCGCTGTACGCCAGATGGAGCCTGACCGGCGACGAGTATTATCTTGTGAAGCTGCGGGATCACTATCTGAGCGACACCTCCGATTACAGCGGGTATCGGGATGTGGTCAACGTGGAGACCATGCTTCGGCTGTATGAATATTTTGAGGACGAGCGGCTTTTACAGAAAGCCATCGCCGCGTACGAGGGCTTTGATCGGTCCGATGAGGAATATTCCAACGCAGCTTCCATGCTCAGCGATGTTGTCCCCTGCCAGCACGGCGTCACCTACAATGAGCATGCGAAGCTGGCTGCCATTCTGTACACCTACACCGGAGAAGAACGGTACCTTGCAGCCGCTGTCAAGGGCTATGACAAGATTGACAAGTACCATATGCTGCCGGACGGGGTTCACACCAGCTGTGAGTTCACCTACGGAAACGAGACGAAGTGGGCCCACGAATCCTGTGATATCTCGGATTATACCTGGTCCATGGGCTATCTCCTGGAGGCAACCGGTTCCTCGAAATATGCGGACAGGATCGAACGGGCAATTTTTAACGGAGCCTTTGGCGCCATCGGCCCGTACTTTAAGACGATCCAGTATTTTTCATCGGTGAATCAGACCATCGCCGCCCGCAACAGTACCCATATACCGGCCTTTGCCAACGCGCCCAGAATGGCGTATCAGCCCCATCACTATCCGGAATGCTGTGTGGGCAACATTGGCCGGGCCATCCCCAACTATGTGCTGCGGATGTACCAGAAGACGGAGGAGGGCATCTGCGTCAGCCTGTACGGGGACAGTGTCTATGACGGGGAAAAACTGAAGCTGGTACAGACAGGGGGATATCCCTTTGGGGATACGGTAAGGATTGCGGTCAGCCGGAAAAAAACAGGGGAGAGCACCTTGAGGCTGCGGATCCCCTGCTGGGCCAAGGAGTATGCCATCACAAGAAATGGAGAAGTGCTTCCCGCAAAGTCGGTGGACGGCTATGCTACCGTGATGGTGCAGGATGGGGACGTGGTGGAGCTGTTTTTCAAAAAGGAATTCTCATCCCACACAAGCCCGGACGGCGGTGTGTACTTTGAATACGGACCATTTTTATTGGCGCTGAAAATAGAAGAGAACTGGGAGATCGATCAGCTGGAAAAGCGGCAGACAGAAGCGTTCCCGGCTTATAACGTGTATCCGGCATCCGCTTGGAATTACTGTGTCACCGGCAAGGAAATCCCGACGATACAGATGCATGACATAACGGCGAATCCCTTCTGGGACGGTGTGCCCTTCGAGATTCAGATTGACGCCAGGGTTCTGAAGGGCTGGGAGCTTGTACAGGAACAGCTGGTGAAGCCGGAGAACCAGCACGAGATGGGACTGGACGCGAAGCAGGTAGAGTGCGGGGCGACGGAGATCTTCGAGGATCTTGTGACTACCCCCCAGCTGCCCACACCGGAGTTCGTACAGAAGAATGCAGGGGACACCAAACGGATCCTTTTGGTACCTTATGGGTGTACCAATCTGCGCGTTGCCGTTTTCCCGAAGTATTCTTGAGAAAGAGCGAAGTGAGTACAAAAGACGGCGCAGATGGAGATTTTTTACAGCGTTGGATTGCAGAGAGAAGAGATAGGGAAAGAAGGAAGATACTATGACGGATCTAAAAAAAGAAATATATGAGCTGCTCAAAATATGGTGTGACGGTCTGGTGTCATATCAGATTACAGAATTTGCGGACAACCGCCTGAAGGGCGGTCTGCTCTGTCCGGCCTGCTCCATCATACATGGAAGGTGCAACAACGCCATCCCGGCCATGCTGTTTTTGGCGGAACGTGAGGGGGATGAGAAGTATCTTCGCTGCGCCGAAGGGCTGATCGACTGGAGTGAACAGCTGCTCTGCCCGGACGGCGGCTTTGTAAACGACACGGAGTCGGAGTGGAAGGGGATTACGACCTTTGCCTTCCTGAGTCTCTGCGACGCGTACTTTGGCTATGGACACCTGTTGGACGAACGGTACCGGGAGAAGCTGTACCATCAGGTGACCGCCACATTGCACTATCTGACCGATGTGTTTGACTGCCGCAGCGGCAATATCAACTACATGATGGCCACCGCGTACGCCCTGGAGAAAGCGTCCGCACATTTTGGCAAAAAGGAATATCGTGAAAAAGCAGCCCGTATCTACGAGGAATTCTCCCACTATTTTACCGAGAATCACCTGATCTACGGGGAGGGCGCCCACGACTGGGATACCGTGTCGAAGAAGGGCTGCCGCCCTGTGGATATTGGATACAGTGTGGAGGAGATTCTGAATCATCTGGTACTGTACGGCGTCCTTACCGGGAACGAGGCTGTCATGGAACAGGCGGAAAAGACCGGCGAAGCCTACTTAAGCTTTCTGCTGCCGGACGGAGGCTGGGACAACAGTATGGGAACCCGCATGGACAAGTGGACCTACTGGGGCAGCCGTACCTCCGACGGATGTCAGCCGGCCTATTTTATCCTGGGCGGCCGGAATCCGGTTTTTGCCCGGGCGGCGTATCAGAATATGAGATATTTAAAACAGTGTACCCATGACGGTCTGCTGTACGGGGGCCGTGATCTGAAGGCCCACGGAGACGCCCCCTGCATCCACCATACCTTTACCCATGTGAATGGTCTGTTGATTGCATTGGAGTGGCTTGAGAAGCACGAGCTGCCGGAGGAGACCGTTTTGCAGGCGTGTTCGTCCGGAAAAAAACTGGCTGCGGGCAGCAGATACTTCCCGGAGCTGGATGTGTATATCCATGAAAAGGATGGATTCCGCGCAACCATCACCGGGCTGGATCTGATCTCAGAAAAAGAGAACTGCACCCCAAGAGGCGGCGCGCTGGGACTTCTCTATCATGAGAGAGCGGGTTTGCTCTGTGCGGCGTCCATGACGGTGTATCAGCGCTTTGAACTGCAGAACACCCAGCGCAATCCCGAGGATGTGGATACGCCCCTGACGCCGCGGCTGGAGTGCAGAAGGGACGGAAAGCTCTATTCCAGCATCCAGGATCGGAATGTCCGGATCACCAAAGTGTCCGAGGATTGCTACTTCTGCCAGGGTACGATCTGTGATGAAGCGGATAGGCAGCCCTTTGAAGCAGAGGAACAGGCCTTGAAAGAAGGGATTGCTTATACGATCCGGTATACCTTTGCGAAAGACAAGCTGTGCATTGAGTACACCCATACGGATGCCAAACGGAGGCTGGATTTCCATTTCCCGGTGATCGTGGAACAGGAGGATTGTATCACAGAGTCCGGGATTCAAAGGAAAAACAGCGGAGTGACGATACGTGTGGAGGCGGAATCCCAGTCTGGAGCAGGACAGCCGAATGTACTGGAATCCCAGCGCATCTTCAATCTGGTTCCGGGCTTTACGGCGGTGGATTACTATATCAAAAACGCGCCGGAACGATTTCAGATGATAATGACCATTATATAAGACGGCATGATTGCATAAGACAGGGTCATGGGATACGGTAACAGAAGAAAGAACGTGAGACGTGCAGGAGGTTTTGTATGGATATATTTGCGCAGATTGCTGCAAATGGAATGGGCGGACGAGAGGAGCTATTGTATGACCCGCAGCCCATGGAATTTGAAAAGAGAAGCTGTGTGCTGGATCAGAAGCTCACACCTATTGAAATAGAAAAGAAAATTGATACACGGGAAGCGTTATATGGCAAGCTGGAGCAAATGAGAGCGGCTTATGCGCCCTTTTTGCAGGATCTGGCCCCGGAGCTTCCCAGCTTTCGGAAGGTAATCCGGCTGGAGCGTTTTTTACTTGACGGTGAGGAGATCACGATCCCCCATTACCAGGGGCCGCTGGGAAAGCAGAAGCAGGTGTATACCACAACCTTTGAAGCCTCCCTGGACGCAGAAAGAGCAGCTTACGTGTGCTTTGGCGGCGCGGATTATTACGCCGTGGTATATGTCAACGACATCTGCGTGGGAACCCATGAGGGATTCTTCGCCCCCTTTGAATTCGAGATCACGGATGTGTTAAAGGACGGCACCAACACCCTGAAGGTTGAGCTGTACAACGACTATATTTATCTGGGGAACGCCTTTGCCACCCAGGAGAAATGCGAGGGGGACAAGCTGTACGCGGCCACTGGGCCAGGCTGGGATGATGCGGCGGAGGGCTGGCATCACTGTCCGGCAGGAATGGGCATCTACCAGAGTGTGACCGTGGAATTTCGGAACCGGGTGAACATTACAGATCTCTACATCCGGCCGCTGGAGCAGTCGGCGGAGGTATGGGTGGAGCTTGAAAATGCGGACTATATGGACAAGCATGTGGAAGTGAGCATATCCATCTACGGACAAAATTTTGCAGCCACCGTGATGGAGGATGTCTGCTATATACCCCAGACCACAAAGACGGTGGGGCGGGGCGACAGCCTGACGGAGGCAGCCGTGAAGGACATCATCGGAAAGGGAATTCCGATGCCCTTAAAGCATGGGAAAAATATCTATAAGATTCCGGTGAAGCTGGAGAATCCGAGAATCTGGGAGCTGGATACGCCGTACCTGTATCAGGCTCAGGTGAAGGTCTTGTATGAAGGACAAGTGTCGGATACAGCGAAGCAGCAATTTGGGATGCGCAGCTTCTGGCAGGATACAGAAGGAATGCTGGAGAAGTCAGACGATGAAAACCTCAAGGGCATGTTCTACCTGAATGGCAGGAAGATTCGGCTGCGTGGAGCGAACACCATGGGCTTCGAGCAGCAGGATGTGATGCGGGGCGATCTCGCCCAGCTGATCGACGACATTCTCCTGGCAAAGCTGTGCAACATGAACTTCCTGAGGCTGACCCAGAGGCCGGTTCAGGATGAGGTGTATCAGTACTGCGACCGTCTGGGATTGATGACCCAGACAGACCTGCCGTTGTTTGGCTGCATGAGAAGGACGAAGCTGTGTGAGGGCGTAAGACAGGCGGAGGAGATGGAGCGCCTTGTGCGGAAGCACCCCTGCAACGTGGTGATCAGCTATATCAACGAGCCCTTCCCCAACGCCAACAATGAGCCTCACCGTCACCTGAACCGGGAGGAGCTGGAGAATTTCTTTACCATGTGCGACATTGCGGTGCGGATGCAGAATCCGGACCGGGTGATCAAGCATGTGGATGGAGATTACGATCCGCCCACGGAGGGAATGCCGGACAACCATTGCTATCCCATGTGGTATAACGGCCATGGCATTGACATCGGTAAGCTGAATAAGGGGTACTGGCTTAGTGTGAAACCGGGCTGGTATTACGGCTGTGGGGAGTACGGTGCGGAGGGACTTGATTTTTGCGAGGTGATGCGTGAAGATTATCCGGCAGACTGGATCCGGGAGCCCTTTGACCCGGGCAACATCGTGCGGGCCCAGACCGGGGACTTCCACTATTTCTTCTATGATACACAGGACACCATGGAGGACTGGGTGGAGAAGAGCCAGGAGTACCAGGCCTTTGCCACACGGATGATGACAGAGGCTTTCCGGCGGGATGACCGGATGATCTCCAACGCTATCCACCTGTTTATCGACGCGTGGCCCTCCGGCTGGATGAAGACCATTATGGATTGCCGCAGAAATCCGAAAAAAGCATATTTTGCCTACCGGGATGCGTTGGATCCCATGCTGGTGTCCCTGCGGACAGACCGGTACGCCTATTTTTATGGCGATACCATCAGCATCGAGAGTTACATCTGCAATGACACGGAAGCCAGCGGGGAATACCGGCTGCGTCTGGAGTATTATGTGGACGGAGCGCTGGCCGGCAGTAATGAGGCTGCAGTGCAGGTAAAAGCGTGCGAAACCACATATGGTGTGAACGCGGAATTTACAGTGGGAACGAGTGACGGGATAGGAGTCTTGGGCAGAGCACAGGTTCTCCTTCGGGCAATCCTTTTGGATGCAGCGAGCAGACAGATCACCTACAATGAGCTCTCCGTCTCCGTCTTTGCGGACGTGGAGATCCCGGAGAATGACAATGTGGTGCTTCTGAAAAACCTGCCGGTGGGAACCCACGAGATTGCAGGGGAGATTGTTACCGTAAAGCCATGCGGTATGCTCAGCGTCCATTTTGCATCGCGAAAGACCGGGCATCCAGCGGTGGCGGAATTTGACGAAAAGGATTTTTCCTACTGGTATGACAGCGGGGAGGATAGGATCACGCCGCTTTTGGATACCACATTTACAGCGGAGGGCTTTACGCCGATCCTGACAAGCGGGAACATGGACGACAGTGGCAGCTGGAGCAAAGCGCTGGCCTGTGCGGAAAAGGTATATGAGGGAAAGCGGTATGTTATCTGTCAGCTGAACTTAAGGACGGAGAATCCGGTGGCGAAGAGATTCCTGCGGAATCTGTTAGCGGAAGGTACATCCGGAAGATAGAACAACGCGAGAATAAGGCGATAGGAGTGTATATAAGATGGAATACGGATATTATGATAACCAGAACCGGGAGTACGTGATCACACGCCCTGACACGCCGGCGCCCTGGATGAATTATTTAGGAAACGGAGGGTTCAGCGGGCTGATCTCCAACACCGGAGGGGGGCTGATCTTCAACAGTGACCCCAGCAGCCACAGGATCACCCGCTACCGCTTTAACCAGATTCCCTGGGATCGTCCCGGCAGATACCTCTATCTGCGGGACATGGAGGACGGAACCTACTGGTCGCCCACCTGGCAGCCGGTGATGAGGGAGCTTGACGCTTATGAATGCCGCCATGGATACGGCTACACGAAGATTCAGGGCAGCTTTCAGGGTATTCGGACAAAGCTTACGTATTTTATCCCTCTGGAGAAGAAGTATGAGCTGTGGAAGGTAGAGCTGACCAATGAGACGGCACGGCAGAGAGACCTGCGCGCCTTCACTTATCTGGAATTCTGCAGCTATGAGGCCGCCTATGATCTGAAGGCGGACTGGCCTCGCTATTTTATGACAGGCTTTCGTGAGGGAAATGCCGTGGGCTTCGACCCCTCCGATGACTGGATCAAGGTGCCGGAGCGCTTAAGCTTTATCGGAACGAACCTGGATATCTCAGGGTATGACTGTGAACGGGATGCCTTTATCGGAAGATACCGGAGCGAGAGCAATCCCATTGCGGTGGAGGAAGGCGCCTGCAGAAATACGGAGATAAACGCGGACAACTGCTGCGGGTCCATCTCTGCGGACATCCGGCTGACGGGAGGGGAGACGAAGACCTTCTATATCGTAGTGGGAATCACGGACGACCGGAAGAAGATTGCGGATATCATAGGGGAGGCTGTGCAGGACGCTGATGAGGATTACGAAAAGCTGGCGGATTTCTGGTCGGAGCATGTGAATCGGATTCAGATCGAGACACCGGATGAGGCCATGAATACCATGATGAACTGCTGGCATCCCTACCAGTGCCGCATGACCTTCCACTGGTCCAGATTTATCTCCTACTATGAGCGGGGCCTGGGAAGAGGCTGGGGCTACCGGGACAGCATGCAGGATGTGCTGGGCGTGATACATTCCGTGCCCGAACAGGTGAAGGAGCGGATCAAAACCCTCTTGTCCATCCAGTATTCCCGGGGGGACGCCAGAGCGGTTTATTTTCCGGGAACCGGGAAATCCGACGGCGGAGGGCGTTCCGACGATCATCTCTGGGGGATCTTCTCCGTGTGCTCTTATATAAAGG
>CABQGZ010000014.1 GCA_902463835.1 uncultured Lachnospiraceae bacterium | reverse complement strand
GTACGGATGGAGGGAGAGACAGAGAAAACACTTCCCTCTGTTGCGTATCCTTCCGTGCAGTCCCTGGCCAATACGTGGAATCGCGATCTGGCAAGAGAGATGGGAGAAGCGCTGGCAGATGACTGTATAGAGCGGGGGATAGATATCTTGCTGGCGCCGGGAGTCAACATTAAGCGTCATTCCTTAAACGGGCGGAACTTTGAGTATTTTTCGGAAGATCCATATCTGGCCGGAACCATGGCGAAGGAGTACATTGCAGGGGTTCAGGAACATAGAGTAGGTACCTGCTTAAAACATTTCTGCTGCAACAATCTGGAATATAATCGTTTTAATCAGTCCAGTGAGGTGGACGAGCGGACATTGCGGGAGATTTACTATCGACCTTTTGAGCTGGCTTGTGAGGCAAAGCCGGTGTCGGCTATGTGCGCATATAACAGGGTGAACGGTGTATACGCCTCCGAGAACGAGAAAGGCTTTCGGGTACTACGGGATGAGTTCGGATTTGAGGGGGCGATCTTCTCAGATTGGGATGCGGTGCGTGACCGAACGGCAGCTGCCCGGGCCGGGCTTGATATAGAAATGCCCTTTAATCAGACGAATTATGAGAAGCTGGTGCAGGACTATGAAAATGGCCTTATGACGGAGGAGCAGCTGAATGCCTGCGCGAGCCGGGTGCTGGAGCTGATCTATCGTTGTCAGGAGCAGAAAAAAGGGCAATCCATACAGCACACGGTGGAGGAACGTCTGGATACCGCCCATCGTATTGCACAGGAGAGTGTGGTTCTTTTGAAAAATGAGGGTGTGTTGCCCCTGAATTCAAAGGAAAGTGTGGCAGTGTGCGGATGTTATGCCAGACCGGAGCCTGGAATGATCGCAGGGGACGGCAGCTCCCGGGTCGTATGGCTGCAAAAGGAATTTCAGCTGGATGTGTTGCTTGGGGAACGTCTTGGAAAGGAAATACCTTTTGAAAATATGTTCCTTTATGGTGGCGCGGTAGGGCATGGTACTCATGGCTGCATGCCAGAAAAGGGAATTGCTCACGCGGCTGCGGCGGATGTCAGTATTGTATGTGTGGGAACAGGATCCCCCTTTGAATATGAGAGCGTGGATCGCCAGACCATGCGTCTGCCCCAGGTACAGGAGCGCGCAATCTGTGAGTTGGCGGCAGTAAATCCCAGGACGGTGGTAGTAATCTTTGCGGGCAGCGCTGTGGACGTAAGCGCCTGGGCAGATAAGGTAGCGGCCATTGTGTATGCCGGTTTCTGCGGTGAGATGGGCGGAGCGGCATTGGTGGACATTCTGACTGGGGAGGCTTGTCCCAGCGGTCGTCTGTCTGAGTCCTTCCCTGTGGATTTTCAGGTATCACCAGCGGCACAGAGCCAGATTACAGCCTGTGCTACCCGTTACAGTGAGGGACTGGATGTGGGGTATCGCTATTATGCCAGCCATCCGGAGCTTGTACGCTATCCCTTCGGCTATGGGTTGAGCTACGGGGAGTTTACCTATCAGAATCTTACGGTGGAGCGCCGGGAAGAGAAGGTGTATGTATCCGTGGAGGTGAAAAATGTAAGCGATATCACCGCCAAGGAGGTGGTTCAGCTGTACGTGCGCGAATACGCACCCGTGGTGTACCGACCCGTGAGAGAGCTGAAGGCTTATGAGAAGGTGCTGGTGCCTGCCCATGAGAAGGTGGTGGTTACCTTCACACTGGACGAGCGGGCCTTTGCCTACTACTCAACGGCCCAGGATGCATGGACGGTGAACCATGGACTGTTCGGCGTGGAGATTGGGAGAAATGCCAGGGATATCATATTGGCGGAAAAAATAGCATATTAAAAAGGATGTCAGAGGATGAAGCTTTCATATCAGGATTATTGCAAAAAAGTAAAAGGATGTTATCTTGGAAAAACCATCGGCGGGACGCTGGGCGCTCCCTTTGAGTGCTTTCGCGGTGTTTATGATATTGATGATTTCATGCAGGATGTGTCTATGCCGGTGCCGAATGACGACGTGGATCTGCAGCTGGTTTGGCTGGCAGCCGTGGAGCGGGAGGGGAAGAATATTGATTCCTACGTACTTGCGGAGTACTGGGAGAATTATGTCAGCGCGGTGATCTCCGAGTACGGCACCGGAAAAAATAATTATTCCATGGGAATCGCGCCGCCTTTGTCCGGGCATATGCGAAATGAGAATAAGGACAGCAACGGAGCATGGATCCGCACAGAGATATGGGCCTGCCTGTGTGCCGGAAACCCGGCTCTGGCGGTAAATTATGCATATTACGATGCATGTGTGGATCACAGCGGAGAGGGAATCTATGCAGCTGCTTTTATGGCGGCGGTGGAAGCAGCTGCATTTTTTGAGACGGATACGGATGGGTTGATTGACATTGGCCTTTCGTATATTCCGAAGGAATGCGCCGTGGCCGGTGCAGTCGGACTGGTTCGCAAGTGTTTTGAGGAGGGAGATACCTGGCAGCAGGCCAGAAAGAAGCTCCTGTGTGCGTATCCCAGCAGCTTTGGCGAGATTGGAGGACCCTGGATGGGAACGGCTCTTGTGCCCGCCGGGGAGAAGTGTCCCGCGCAGGAGGAAGAACAGGATATCCCCAAAGCGAAGCATGGGTTTGATGCGCCGGCATCCATCGGTATCGTGCTGATCGGATGGCTGTACGGAGCAGGAGATTTTGGAAAATCCATATGTCTGGCCACAAACTGCGGGGAGGATACGGATTGCACCGCGGGAACGGTGGGAGCGCTGCTTGGCATTATCGGCGGAGTGGAATGTATCCCCGAGCGGTGGGCGAAAGGCTGCTCCGACAAGATCGTTACCTGCACCCTGCGTCCGGATCTGCTGCTCAATGTCCCCCAGGATGTGGATGCCCTTTGCCAGCGGATCGTCCGCCAGGCGCCGGTGATACTGGGGGATCATTTAAAGCTTAGTGAGGCGGGCTTTGCGATTGAACCCAATTGCAGCCTGTCCTATCGGGCGGAGGAATTCTATCCATACCAGCAGGAGGACTGCATGGAACTGTTGGCGGAACAGCCCAATACGCTGCGCAGACATTTTCGCACGATGACGGTGAAGGTTGCTTTTGACGAAGAGCTTGCCCGGATCGAGGAAGGCAGAGAGAAGCGGCTTGTGGTCACACTGTGCAACAATCTGTATCTGCCGCAGTATCTGCGGGTAAAGGTCCGTGATATGCCGAAAGAGTGGCAGATAAAAGGGGGACGCGAACGCTGCGTGGGATTGGAACACTGGCATGGAAGCCGGAATGACAATTCCTTTGAGCTTGTGTTTACACCGTTGGAACTTACGAAGGGAAGCTATACCCTGGTGCTGGAGATAACGGCAAACGGTCGGGGAGAGCGGAATTACCTGCCGCTGTCTCTGATCAATGGAGCATGCTAATGAGTATTTGATACCTCGCCCATAGTAATTTTTGAGGACAAAATAGTTGTGATTTATTGTGTAGTATGATAAAATAATTTTATTGACTTTGTTCTGTCAGGTGTGTTGGAATGGCATATGTGACAGTCTCAAAATAATATGGGAGGTACATTATGAGCGATGTTTTGACGCCACAGAAGCAGGTAGTTCTTCACATAGACAATCTGGAGGATCATGAATTGATCGCCAAGCTGGGGCGTGCTTTGTCTGTTCCGGAGCGGGTGCGGATCATGCAGTGTCTGTTGAATACATCGAAAAGTGCGCCGGCGATTTCTGAGGAGCTGGATATCCCTGTTTCCAGCGTATCACGTCACATAGACGCGTTGGCGGAGGCCGGGCTTGTGCATGTAATGTATAAGCCCAGCCTGAAGGGGCATACCAAGTACTGTTCCCAGGCCATTCTGGGAACCTTTATCTCCTTTGATCCTGCGAAGGTGAAGGAGGAGGCGGAGGAGTACACGGTGGAGATGCCCATCGGGATGTTTTCCCACTGTCATATTAAGGCGCCCTGCGGAATGACCGGAGCGGAGGAACAGATAGAGACCTTTGATAATCCCAACGTATTTTTTTCACCGAAACGGATACTGGCGGAATGCCTCTGGTTTGACAATGGGTTTATCAGCTATAACTTTCCTACCGATTATCCTAAAAACAGGAGATATTCCCAGATTACATTCTCCTTCGAGGTATGTTCGGAGACGATGTATTACAATAACGACTGGCCGTCGGACATTACGGTGTGCATCAATGGGGTTGAGATTACAACTTTTACGTCGCCGGGAGATTTTGGAGGACGCCGGGGAAAATACACACCCATGTATTGGCCGGTTACCAGCACCCAGTTTGGGATGCTCAAGCGGATAACTGTTGACGGAAGGGGTGTCTGGGTGGATAACGCACTGGTATCTGACAAGATTACATTTACACAGCTGAAGATAGAGGAAGGATACTCGGTGCGACTGGATATCGGCATAAAGGATACGGCAGAGCACCGGGGAGGCATCAATCTCTTCGGAAAGAATTTCGGTGATTATTCTCAGGCTATCGTTATGAGTATACGTTGATTTTTATTTTTCAGGAAGCATGGAGACAGAAGTTTTTCCATGCTTTTTTTGTTTTCAAAATGTGGTGGAAATAGATGGCGGAAAAGCCAGAAAGTGGGGGGGTTCAAAATATTGTCATTTCCCGGAAGAGCCCGTATAATGAGAGATATCAGAGCGGTAGAAATGCTTTGAACAGGCAGAGCATTTGTGTTACAGAGTGATTACAGCAGAAAGAGGGAAGTGTATGTATCGAAGTGAACACCCGAACCCACAATTTGAGCGGGAGCAGTATGAATGTCTTAACGGAGCGTGGGATTTTGAGATAGGCAGCGCGAAGGGAAAGCTGAATACGCCGCTGTTAGGAAAGATTGAAGTACCTTTTTGCCCGGAGGCGAAGCTCTCCGGCGTATGCAGGACAGACTTTATCCGGGACTGTGTCTATACCCGGGAGATTGAAGTGAAGAAGCAGGATCTGGAGGGGAGACTGGTACTTCATTTCGGAGCAGTGGATTACGAAGCGCAGATATATGTGAACGGGCAGTACATCACCGCCCATGTGGGCGGATATACCTCCTTTGAAGCGGACATCACTTCCGCTGTGCATATAGGGATGAATCGGATTACGGTGGTTGTGCATGACGACATGCGCGAACATGTGCCAAGCGGAAAGCAGTCCAGGAAAAGGAAATCCTTTGGATGCTTCTACACCCGCACCACAGGAATCTGGCAGACTGTCTGGCTGGAGCGGACGCCGAAGGATTATGTGAAGAGCATCCATATCTTTCCTGACATAGGGGCCAGCGCTGTGAAGGTGGAAGTGAATGCGGAGGGCAGCGGTTTTGTGAAGATTGTGGTTCTCTATGAAGGCAGGCAGGTGGGAGAGATTTCCGGAGACATGGCATATCGCCATACCTTTGCCATTCCGCTGAGCGAGACCCATCTCTGGAGTCCGGGAGAAGGAAAGCTCTATGATGTGGTACTTCAATTCGGTACGGATCGCATAAAGAGTTATTTCGGTCTTCGGGAAGTGGGATACCAGGGAAGGAAGTTCCTGGTGAACGGGAAAAGCGTGTTTCAACGGTTTGTGCTGGATCAGGGATATTATCCGGACGGCATCTACACGGCTCCTGACCTGGAAGCGATGCGGCAGGACATCGAGAAATCTGTGGCTCTTGGCTTCAACGGGGCAAGACTTCATCAGAAGGTGTTTGAACAACGTTTTCTGTACGAGTGCGACCGGGCAGGCTACATGGTGTGGGGAGAATTCCCAAGCTGGGGTGTGGAATATGAGAAGCTGGATTTTCTGGGAAGGTTCATCTCGGAGTGGACGGAAGTGGTGGAACAGTATTTTAACCATCCCTCCATCATCACCTGGTGTCCACTGAACGAGGCCTGGAGTAATCTGGAGGATCAGCGGAAGGTACGCAATGTCCGGTTTGTGGAAAGCGTGTATGCAGTCACCAAGATGCTGGATGGTACAAGACCCTGTGTTGACACCAGCGGCGGCTATCATGGAAGGCACACGGATGTATTTGATTTTCACTGTTATGGCTCGGAGAAGGATATCAGCCGCTATGTGGATCAGCTGGAGCAGGAGGAGCAGCTGAACGTAGATACGCTTTATCCGCCAGGGAGCGCCCAGGAAAATATTTTGTACAGTTCAGAGGCGCCTGTAAGTGCCAGTGAGTACGGGGGAATGGCTTACAGCCAGCAGGGAGGCAGTATGATAGACCTGAGTGATAAGGAGGATAAGGCAGCTCCTGTGACAGCCGAGAGTGGATGGGGATACAGCACCTGCTCAGATGAAGAACGACTGGTGGAACAGTATGTGGGTCAGACAAGGAGATTCCTAAACTGCAGTAAGATCAGCGGTTTCTGTTATACCCAGCTCTATGATGTGGAGCAGGAGGAAAATGGATTTTATACATATTTTCGTCTGCCGAAGCTGGGAAAAGCAGCTATGGAACAGATTGCAAGCTGCAATCGGTCGAGAGCTGCGATAGAAGAACTGTAAGCAGGTGAAAACAAAAAAGAACAAGTGAAAGAGTAGAGAAGAATGAGGAAAACAAGATGAAAAAAGAAAAAACAAAGAACCATGGACAGAGAAAACGGAGTCTGAACAAGAGTGCCAAGAAGTATCTGTTTGTGTACGGGATGCTTTTGCTGCCTGTCATCCAGTTTCTGATCTTTTATGTCTGGGTGAACGCGAATTCTATCATTATGGCATTCCAGGAATTTTCCGGATATTCTCCTGATGGCGGAGAGACATTTATCTGGTCCTTGAATAATTTCACACGGTTTTTACGGGAACGGGCCAATCCCACATCGGTGGTCAGCAGTGCGCTGCATAATACCTTGAAATATTTTGCGGCGTCTGTGTGTATGATCCCGGCTACCTATCTGGTAAGTTACTTTTTATATAAGAAGATTAAGGGATATAAGTTTTTTCGTGTGGTATTTTTCCTGCCTTCCATCATCAGTGCCATGTTGTTTGTGACGACCTACAAGAATCTGATTGCTTACGGGGGTCCCATAGACGCTATCCTGGCGCTGTTCGGACAGCGTATCCCAGCGCTGCTGACTGAGAACGCCACTGCCACTAACACGATTATAGCCTTTACTATCTGGACCGGTTTTGGTGTAAATATGCTGCTTTATCAAAGCGCTATGGGCAGGATTCCCCAGGAGGTTATCGAGGCGGGACAGCTGGACGGGGTGCCGTGGTACCGGGAACTGATACAGATCATCACTCCAATGGTATGGCCGACGATTTCCACAACGTTAATCCTGCTGATGACAGGGTTGTTTAACAGCACAGGACCAATCCTTTTATTTGCCGGATCCGGCGTGGAGGTGGACAACCCGGCGGTGGCTACAATTGCTTTTTGGATCTATCGACAGACCCAGAAGGGTGTTGACCTGAATTATCCGGCGTCCATCGGTATCTTCTTCACATTGGTCAGCATTCCGGTGGTATTCCTGGTGCGGTGGATATTTAATAAGATTGATCCGGACGTTGAGTATTAGAGGAGGACATTATGGGAAAGAAACAACCAAAACAAAAGATAAGCGGCGGCTTTCGGGTGGCTCGGATCATAGTATTTATTTTGTTTGCGCTTTATGCATTCAGCCAGATTTACGCCATGTTGTGGGCAGTTCTGGCATCTCTAAAGGGGCAGATGGAATTTACGGCCAATCTCAACGGCCTGCCACAGGAGTGGAAATTTTCCAATTACATTGAGGCCTTCCGCTCTGTGAAGGCTGGAGGTCACGGGATGCTGGAGATGTTCTGGAATTCCATCTGGTATTCCTGCGGCGGCGCGGCGCTGGGGGTACTGTTCTCAGCAATGACAGCCTATGTGGTAGCAAAATATAAGTTCCCCGGCAGAGGCTTTATCTACGCACTGGCGCTGGTAACCATGATGATTCCCATTGTGGGATCTTTTCCCTCCCAGTACCGGGTGTATTCCACCCTTGGTATTCTCAATTCGCCTTGGATGCTGCTGACAAAGGCCGGGGGATTTGGCTTCAACTTCGTGGTGCTGTATTCGTTCTTTAAGACGCTGTCCTGGACCTACGCGGAGGCTGGCTTTGTGGATGGAGCCAGCGACTGGTATGTGTTTACCAGGGTTATGCTGCCCCAGGCGCTGCCCTCCATGGGCTCCCTGTTTCTGGTGGCAACGGTGCAGCTCTGGAATGATTATATGGAACCGAATCTGTTCCTCCAGGATCATCCTACCCTGGCTTCCGGCTTGTATGTGTATCAGCTGGAGATGACAAGAGGAACCAATTACCCGCTGTTGTTTGCGGGACTGATCGTAAGTGTTATCCCCGTGGTAGTATTGTTCATCAATTTCCAGAATATCATGATGGAATCTATGAGCGTTGGCGGGATAAAAGGATAAAAGGAGGAAACGATTGTGAAGATTGAAAAAAGAGCGGCAGCATTATTACTTGTAATGACTACCGCGGCAGGACTTCTGTCTGGATGCGGATTTGGTGCACCGAAGAAGGAAACCTTTCCGGAGTATGAAGATGACAAACAGATTGTGATCGGCGGATGGGATGTTCCTATCAATACTCTGGAGGATTATCAGATGGCAAAGGATATGGGATTGACCCATATGTTCATCGACGGAATCTTTGAGACCAAGGGAACGGATGGCTACTGCAGACAGCTGGAGTATTGTGAACAGGTGGGATTGAAGGCCATTGTCGGCATGGATACATCTCTGGATAATGAGGCAAATATCCCTATGGACACTTTTAATTATAGCGCATATCCGGCAGTAGAGCGGATTAATGTCTGGGATGAGCCATCCACCTGCAAGGTTGACGAAGTGCTGGAACGAGTGAACTATGTAAATAAGGCTTACGAAGGTACCGGTGTATCGGCATTTGTGAATCTGGATCCTGCCAATCATCGTAAGCAGCCCATTGACGTTATCGGTACCTGGGAATATCTGAAAGAATTTAATGAGAAGGTGATCAGCAAGATCAATGGAAAACGAGTGCTTGTTACAGATGTATATCCCTTAAGCTATGCCAGAGGCGAGTATTATCTGCTGAGCATCTGGCTGGAGCGTCTGAGTCAGTATGCCAAGGCGGCCAAGGAGTATGATACGGAATTTGAAATGTTTATACAGAGCTACAGCGCTGGCGGTACGAGGGATATTCAATGTAAGGAGGATCTGACCTTCCAGATATATACCTGCATGGCTTTTGGCATTACGGGATACCATTATTTCACTTACCGTGCATCCTTCCTGGACGGTTTTGGCGGGGGCTGTGTGGCAAACGATCAGTCCTGTTCGCCTACAGAGATCTATTATTGGGCACAGGAGGCCAACAAGGAGATCAACAAGTTTGACCATGTATACCTGTCCTTTGACTGGGACGGAGCCATGGGAATACTTGGAAGCGATAATTTGAGTGAGGATCCAACCTATGAGAACAGCAATTTTATTAATATCGTGGATCCCCTGGAGGAACTGCGGTGTGCATCTGCTGTGAACGGAACACAGGATACTCTGATCGGCCAGTTCACCGATGAGGAAGGAAGAGACGGTCTGATGGTTGTCAACTTTACGGATCCGGTCTATGCACTGAATGACGCGGTACATCTGGAATTTAAGGATGCCAATCGCGCTGTGGTCTACCGAAACGGTGAGCGGAAGATTTATGAGGTTAAGGATAACAAGCTGGATCTGACGTTGGCTTGCGGAGAAGGCGTATTCATCATCCCGGTGAAGAACTGATTCCCCAATAGGGAGGGTTCATCCCCGTTTATATAAAATTACAAGTTGCATACATAAAAAAGGAGGAACTAATCATGAATTGGAAAAAGGTAACAAGTCTTAGCATGGCAGTGGCAATGTGTGTCAGCCTGGCTGCCTGCGGCGGTGAAGGCTCAAAAACACCGGGGCAGAATCAACCGGGTGGAAATAAGGGTTCCGGCGGTGTGATCAGCGTTCATTACACGGCCGGGGGCTTCGGCAATGAGGCGCAGAAACTGATCAGTGAGGATTATAAGTCCTTGACGGGTGTGACAGTCAAGTGGGTGCCCAGTTACTCTACTGGTGAGATTCAGTCCCTGTTGAATTCCCAACAGGAGAATTGCGATATTGTTCAGCCGCTGCTGAATATATGGCCGGCCCAGGATTCTCATTATCTGGAGGATCTGAGCGACGTATATAATTCTGTCTGCGAAGGAGAAAGCGCAGCCATTAAGGACAAAATGAACCAGAATCTCTACAATTTCTTCCAGCAGGAGGACGGTAAGATCTACCAGATGCCCGGCATGAGCTCTGTGTCAGCTCTGTGCTACAATGCGGATACCCTTGATGAGGCTTTTGGTCAGGGAAACTGGGAGTTGCCCAGAACCACGGATGAGCTGATGGCTATGTGTAAGGAACTGAAAGGCAAGGGCTATTACGGGATATCAGCCAGCAGCAGCATCAACTACAACTGGGATTATCTGGGTACTGTATGGTGGGCTCAGTATGACGGGCTGGAGGCCTACAACCGTTTTTATAACGGTGAGTATTATGATGAGGCCAGTGGCACCTGGGTGCAGGGACAGGAAGTCAATGACTTGCCTGGACGGAAGGCTGCATTGGAAGCCATGTCGGAGCTCTTAAGCTTAAAGAACGGATATCTGCATGCCTATGCCAAGTATATGAGTTTTGAGGAAGCCCAGGCAGCCTTCCTGGGGAATGGCTATCAGGATGATGACAAGAAGGTAGCCTTCATGGTCAACGGAGACTGGCTGGAGAACGAGATGTCTGCGTGGCTGATCAGCAATCCCCAGAATATCGGTATGATGCGTGCGCCGATTGTCAGTGATCTGGTGGATAAGCTGTCTACGGTAAAAGATGACGCCACACTGTCTGCCATTGCGGCTGCTGTAGATGAGGGAGCGGAATCCTATGACGGCGTCAGCGCAGAAGATTTTGCGGCAGTGAAGGAGGCGCGCCTCATGGGCTACACCGCTACACCGAACTACCCCATCGCTATCCCCAGCTACCGGCCGGAGGATCAAAAGAAGCTGGCAAAGGACTTTTTGGTTTATCTGTGTTCTGACCGGGCGCAGAAGATCTATGCCAAGGAGCTTCAGGGATTGTGTATGCCCTATGGATATGTACCGGATGATTCTGTTCCTGTGAGCGATTTTATTCGTACCCGTCTGGATGCTTTCGGCAACGATATGGTTCAGATATTCCCCAATACCTCCACACCCATGGTTTATCGCGGCGGCTTCCTTGATTTCCCTGGAATGACCTCCGGTATGGATGTGGCTCTTGTAGATGGTATGACTGCGGAAAAGATATTGTCTACCAGTCGGGATGGCATTGCCTTTAACTGGGATACCTATATGAAGGCTCTTACAACAAGTGAATAATCAGCAGTTTTCGAACAATGGGAGAAGATTGAATGAGTGATAAAGATAATAAAAATATAAGTGGCAATCAGAGTGAGAATAGGAAGAAGATGGGCGGCAGGAAGCTCATCTTCGGCATTGCCGTAATTCTTCTTGTCCTGATCGCGGGAAGTGTCACCGCCTGGGCGATGTCACATCGGTACACAGACAGAATCAATGCGCCTACAGAGACGGTGCAGGAGGAGCTGGGTACATACACGATTCCAGTTTATGAGGTGGAAGATGCCAATGGGATGATCCTGGCAGGGTATCAGGTGCGGCTGAAATCGGCGCAAACTCCTGACGGTCAGGAATTGGATGCATCTTATGGTGCCGTTATGATCGAGGAGCCGGGAATCTATTCCTTCCATTATACAGCGGATGCGCGAAATGTGAAGGATGTGACGGTGCAGGTGGATTTTGGCGACCGAACAGCACCAAAGATTTCATTGAGCACAGACCTTCCAGCCTTCTACATCACTGGGAATAATTATCGGATGCCCGGGTATACCATTTCTGGTGATGTGGCCAGAGATAAGTGCTGGGCAAAGGCATTTTATGTTTCAGAGGACGGCAAGGAGACGGAGCTGAATATTAAGAGCAATCGTTTCCGGGTAGAGGAGAAGACAGGAGAGTATACCCTTCGTATCCATGTGGAGGATGAGGCGGGCAATTTCAATCTCTATGAGTATACCCGCCCGGTAAGATGTCCGGAGAATCTGAGAGAGGACGTCGTTCTTTACTTCGATGAGAAGTTTGGGGAGAGCCAGGTGGAGCCTCTGGAATCATCCAAATATGCGGGAGAGTTTGTTCCGGCAGGGACAGAAGGAGCCAAAGCCTATGGCGATGAGGCCGGATCCTACCGGTTGACCTTCAGCGGTGAAGAGACAAACAACAATGAAGGTTATGTGGTAATGAAGGTTCCTGCGATTCTGGATATCAGTAATTGTCTGGATCTGTATATGTATGTTTACAATGACACCGACCAGGATGTGGTCATGGGATCTACCTGGTGGAATGACCAGCCTGTGAAGAAGGGCGAATGGACCAAGGTGACCTGGTCTGTAAAAGACTGGGGCGGCGCAAATGGAAACGTCATGGCCACAAACAGCAACCGCATGATCGGTGTGAATGATATTTCCAATACAGCCATTCGTGTAATCTTTGATTATAGTGGAGAGGTGGCGCCTTCCGGTACCCTGTATTTTTCCACGATGCGCGCCACAATGCGGGAACCAAGCGTAATTGAGACTGGCGAGCATGTTACTTTGGATAAGAGCAGCTATTACATTGGAGATACGGTATGGCTGACCGCAGATGAGGTGGAAGGCAAGACCTTTGACTGCTTCCTTGTAGATGGGGACCCCATTGCAGGAGACAACTTTACTGCTACGGAAGGTTATCATAAGGTGACGGCCAAGTACATAGATGGAAAATTGACTGCATCCAACATGACCTGGGGCACCAGGGTACATCCCGCAGACATTTCCCTGTATGGAGATATAAAGTACAGAACGGAGAATAACATCACCGCCAATACCATCTGTGAGGCGGATGAGTGGGCGCTAAGCTATGATGTGGTGGGCGGCTACGATGGGGACGCAGAGACAAATCAGGTATTTAACTGTGCGATTCTGATCGGCAGCACGCATATTGTGGAATTTCAGATTACCCGGAATGGGGAAGGCGTCTTAAAGTGGTATGGTCTGGACGCCTGGAATGTTCCGGTAAGTATTCTTCCGGCACAGCTGGTGGAGGCATTTAAGAACGCTTCCCCAAAGAATCCGGTAAATGTACAGGCGGTATGTCGTGGAAATGACCTGTATCTTTTTGCCGGCGGTCTCTACATTGGTCATACCACCGTGGAGGACAAGCCTCTGGGCGGCAAGACCTTTGGCTATGGCTGGCGGAAAGAAAGCCCAACAGCCAAGGATACAGTTATCACGAATGTGAAGGCAGTGGCTGGCAGCCCGAAGACAGGATTGTACTTTGATACCGTGAATGCCATGGTGAAGATCGATGACCACGAGGATCTGGTAGTAATCTCCGGCGATACTTACACTCTGCCTGGGGCAGTTTGTACTACGCTGGATGGTGCAAGGATTAAAAACGGCAAATATTCCGTGAAGGTTACTGACCTGGGCGGAAACAGTTATGATGTATCGAATGGCAAGGTGCAGATTCCTTATAAAGGTGCTGTGACCCTCTCTTTGAATTATGCTGTTGGCGGGCTTGCTACCGTCAGCCAGGTGACGGTACAACGAGACAGCGGGTTGGTGATGGATGCGAATGAAGTGGGTGCTTCCCTGATCAATAAGGCGAATTATCAGGTAGCCTACGATGCCGATATCCGACATGGTGAGGACGAGGGCAGCGTGAAGGTGACCGTGAACGAGAAGGATGCCACCGTATTCCTCAACCGTTTCAAGTATTCTGGTTATGATTATGTAGAGTTTTATGTATATACGGAAGCAGAGAACATGTATGCGGGAGCCTGGTGGTTGGGAGATACACTGCTGAATCCGGGACAATGGACCAGAGTCCGTCTGGAGTTGAACCATACGAATCTGGTGCTGGTTCAGGACGGTGGAGCTGAGATCTGGCCAAACAATCCAGAGAGACCCGGCTACGGCAACGCACCGGTAGGACGTTTGCCGCTGCGCTTTATGGGCGCTGAGAGTACGACTTCCTTCTATGTATCCTCCGTAACAGCTTATAAACGGGGAAATTACCAGCGGGTAGATGTGCTGGATGCCAGCAAGGAGGCAGTGAGAGAGCTTCAGGGCAAGAGTCAGGTCATGGATATCCTATGGGATCCTTTTGTAAGGTACGGGAAAGAGGCAGGAAGCGCTAAGGTGATCGTGTCTGGCAGTGATGCCGCTATTCAGACGGAAGCATATGATTTTTCCGGTTATGATTATGTGGAGTTCTATGTATATACGGATGCCAAGGGCACTCAGACCGGAAGCTGGTGGTGCGGTGATACCGCTCTGATACCAGGCAGATGGACAAAGGTTCGGATACCGCTGAATCACACGAATCTCGTGCTGATTGACGCAGGAGGCGGTGAAATCTGGCCCAACAATCCAAAGCAGCCTGGTTACGGCATGGCTCGGTCCGGTTCCTTCCTGGTACGCTTTATGGGGGGAAGCAGCGGCACGGAATTCTATGTATCTGGCATCAGAGCCTGCTACAATTCCAAGTATGATCGCGTGAATGTACTGGATATGTGTGAGGAAGCTGTGAATGAGCTTGCGGGTCAGAGTGAGGTATTGGATATTGCATGGGATACCCAGGTGAAGTACAAAGATGAGGCTGGAAGCGCTAAGGTGACAGTAGCCGGCGGCGAGGCAGCTATTCGGACAGAGACCTATGACTTTACCGGTTATGATTATGTGGAATTCTATGTATATACGGATGCCAAAGGCACACAGAGCGGAAGCTGGTGGTGCGGTGACACTGCTTTGAATCCGGGCAGTTGGACAAAGGTTCAGATTCCATTGGATCATGTAAGGCTTGTACTGATGGGAACGAGCGGTGAGATGTGGCCGAACAATCCAGAACAGCCCACCTACGGATCTCCGCGATCCGGTTCTTTCCTGGTACGTTTTATGGGCGGCACGGAAGGTACACAGTTCTATGTGTCCTCCATAAAGGCATACCGTTATGTACCGGTAAAGATATCTACGGATGGAAATGTAATCCTGGATAAGACTACCTACTATCCAGGCGAAACCATTACACTTACAGCGAAAAAAGCTCCGGATGGAATGCATCTGCTGCGGTTTATGGTAAATGGAAAGGCTATTAGCGGAAATACCTTCGTGGCGGAAGCTGGCGTGGAGTATGTGATAGAAGCAGTATATTCCGACTATGCACGCGAGGATATATTTGATGCTGTTGAGGAAGCGGTAGCTGCTGTGGATAATTATCGTAATATCAGTAATCTCGAGTGGGATACCAGACATCACTTTGGTGAGGAAGCGGGCAGCTTAAAGCTTACTGTTGGAAGTGGCGATGCAGCTGCGATTCTGGAGAATTATGATTTCAGGGGTTACGATTATGTGACATTTTATGTGTACACGGATGATGCAGGAAAGCAGGCTGGTACTTACTGGGCAGGCGATACGAATCTTGTTCCGGGTCAGTGGAATAAGGTGACCGTTTCTCTGAAGGAACAAGGACTGGTACTTCTTACAGAAGCGGGGGAGATATGGCCCAATAATTCGGGTGCAGATCCGATTGGACGTTTTGTGATTCGGTTGATGAACGGAAATGAAGGTGATGTGTTCTATCTGTCCTCTGTGAAGGCACATCGGTATGGTGAGATCAGTGAAGGCAAAGTATTGGATGTGAATACAAAAAATATGACGTTCTACTATGCAGATAGGCTCACCGCCCAGTATGGAACGGAGAAAGTGTATGACGGAACAGATACACAGGTGAAGAACGGTGATACGGGAAGCCTGAAAGTGACGGTGACCGGAGGCGAAGCAGGGATCTGTGTCTCCAATGCGTTGACCAATGATATCAGCATGTATGACCAGGTATACTTCTATGTGTATACCGATGCAGAGAATACGAAAGCAGGCGGCTGGTGGTGCGGTGATACCGCTCTGACACCGGGCAAGTGGACAAAGGTTACCCTGACGAAGGAGATGGGGCCACAGAATCTGTTTGGTAAATCCATCTTTGCGGCCGGACCGGATAATTTCGCTTACCGGTTTATGGGCGCCGGGGAAGACACGGTATTCTATGTGACGAGTCTGTACGCCGAAAATGTGAAAAAAGTGGAAGTTGCCACAAAGAATTGTACCACAGACAAAGAGAACTATGTACAGGGAGAAACTGTGACCCTGACTGCGAGTGAAGCGCCGGAGGGAATTGTATTTGACAGCTTTATCGTCAACGGTGTGAAGATTACAGGAAACCAGTTTGTGCTGGAGGATACCGAGGTATCCTACCGTGCGGAAGCACTCTATCGCCGTCAGGTGGTTGGCAGCGTGAAGGTAAATGACATAAGCCTGGTGGCTGGAGAGGAAACTTATGCAGCCAGCAATGCCTTTGCTGAATATGTGGCGGATAAAGGGTATGACGGAGAGGACGCGCTGGTGAAGATCAGCGATATCGGTTCATTGAAGGTAACTGTGACCGGAGGAGAAGCAGCAGTCGGAGTGTGGAACTCTCTGACGGACGATATCAGTATGTACGATCAGGTGTATTTCTATGTGTATACGGATGGGGCAAATCTACAATCCGGCGGCTGGTGGTGCGGAGACACTTCCCTTGTACCGGGTGAGTGGACGAAAGTTGTGCTGAAGCACGATATGAAGCCGGTGCCGCCTCAGAACTGGATTGGAAATGGCATTTTCGAGCCCGGCATTGGGCCGCGAGGGTTTGCGTACCGCCTGATGGGAGGCTCCGAAGGAACCGTGTTCTATGTAACCTCTCTGTATGCGGAGAACAGCCCGAGGGAAGAGGCAGTTCAGATTAAAACGGTTAGCTGTACCACAGACAAAGAGAGCTATGTTCCAGGGGAAGAGGCAGCCCTGACAGCGATTGCAGCGCCGAAAGGGCAGGAACTCTCCTATTTTAAAGTGGATGGGAAGAGGATTCAGGGCAGTACCTTTACTGTGACAGGAGCAGATCATACTGCGGAAGCGGTATATCAGAAGCAGAGTGTGATTTTGGAAGCAACTGCGGCTGGAGCAGAAACAGTCGACGGAAACGGCAATACGGCAGTCTTTGACAGCAACAGGAAGTTTGGTGCGGAGCAAGGCTCTGTGAAGGTAACCGTAAATGGCGGTGACACAGCTGTTTTACTGGATATGTACAATTATACCAATTATGGAAACGTAAGTTTCTACGTGTATACGGATACAGCTGATACCCAGTCGGGCAGCTGGTGGCTGGGAGATACCAACCTGGTTCCAGGAGAATGGACGAGGGTAAGCCTGGATCTGTCCAGTGAAAATGTGTACTTAAAGGATGAGGCAGGCAATGACTTCTGTCCCAACAGCTGGCATAAAGGGCAGGACTATATCGGAAAGCTGGCGGTTCGTTTCATGGGAAGCGGCTGCAAAGCAGGAACACAGTTCTGGATCTCCTCTGTGCGGGCAGAAGGCAGTGATTATAGGGATCCTGCTGCAGTCATGGATGCCAGTGAAGCAGATGCAGCGAAGCTTGCGTCAAATGACAGTGGATATCCGGCCTACCTTGCATGGGATGCGGAACATCGTTTTGGCTGGGATAAGGGCAGCGTTAAGGTGACTGCAGCCAGCACAAAGGAAGCGGAGATTGATCTTCCGTTGTTTGATTATACTGGCTATGACTTCATCGAGTATTATGTCTATGCGGATACTGATGATCAAACAGTTGCAGGGGCCGCATGGACCGGCGATACGCCTGTGCCTCCAAGGGAATGGACGAAGGTGCGGATTGAGCTTAG